>NZ_JBJHAA010000012.1:0-138076 GCF_054050795.1 Blastococcus sp. SYSU DS1024 | reverse complement strand
TGTTTCCCCGGGGGCGGCGCGTTGTTGTTGTAGAACCAGTGGAGGGTGGGGGGGTTGTGGCCGGCGCGGGGGCCGGGGGGGGCGCGGCCGGGGGGGGGGGCGCCCCGCGCCCGGCTGCGGGGCGCGCGCTGACCGGACCGGTGCTCAGCGGGCGGGCGCGACCTCCACCGGCGTGGTCAGGACACGGTCGGGGCCGACCTCGCGCACCGGACCGGTGAGCCGGACCCGGGCGTGCAGCGGCAGGTCCTCGCTGGAGGTGCCCACCGCGAGCACCAGCTCACCCGGCTCCACGATGCGGCGCAGGTCGCGCCCGGTGAACGACGCCCGGTCGGTGTGCACCGCGAACACCACCCGCGCCGACGTGCCGGCGGCGAGCTCCACGCGGGCGAAGCCGACCAGGCGGCGCACCGGCTGCACCACGCTCGCCACCGGGTCCGAGAGGTAGAGCTGCACCACCTCGGCGCCGTCCCGCTCGCCGGTGTTCGTGACGGTGCACGACAGGCGCACCGAGCCGTCGGTGGCCACCTCCGCCGGGACGTCGCCGACGGCGACGTCGTCCAGCCGCAGGTCCCCCAGGGCGAAGCGGGTGTACGAGAGGCCGAAACCGAACGGGAAGAGCGGGGTGGGGTCCGCGGAGCTGATGCCGCTGCTGCGCGCCAGCGCCGGGCTCAGGTACGTGGCCGGCGAACCGCCCGGCGTGCGCGCCACCTGGACCGGCAGCTTGCCCGAGGGGTTCACGCGGCCGGAGAGCACGCCGGTGACCGCCCCGGCCCCCTCCTCGCCGGGGAAGAAGGCCTGCACGACCGCGGCGGCCCGGCCGGCCACCTCGCCCAGCGCGTACGGCCGACCGCTCAGCAGGACCACGATCACCGGGGTGCCGGTCGACAGCAGCGCGTCCAGCAGCTCCGCCTGGGCGCCGGGCAGCCGCAGGTCCTCGGCGTCGCAGCCCTCACCGGAGGTGCCCCGGCCGAAGAGCCCGGAGACGTCGCCGACGACGGCGATGCAGACGTCGGCGGCGGTGGCGACGCCGACGGCCTCGGCGATGCCGCTGCTGTCGGGCTCCTGCACCGGGCAGCCCGCCGCCGTGGTGACCGTGGCGTCGGGGTACTCGCTGCGGACCGCGTCCAGCAGGGTGGGCAGCTCGATGCCCAGCGGCACGTCGGGGTGCTGCACCCCGACGTGGTTGGGGAACGCGTAGCACCCCATCAGCGACAGCACCTCGTCGGCGCACGGCCCGACGACGGCGACCGACGACGGAGCCCGCAGCGGCAGCACGCCGGCGGTGTTGTCCAGCAGCACCACGGAGCGCTCGGCCATGGTGCGCGCGAGCGCCCGCATCTCCGGCGGGTCGAGGGCCAGCTCGCCGCCGTCCCGGAGCGCCTGCGGCTCGGGGTCCCAGCCGGCGTCGAGCAGCCCGAGCTCGCCCTTCTGCCGCAGCACCCGCTCGACCGCCCGGTCGACCAGCGACTCGGGCACCGCACCGGTGCGGACCAGCTCCAGGAGCGGCTCGCCGTAGCAGCGCACGGTCGGCAGCTCGACGTCCACGCCGGCGGCCAGGGCCAGCGCAGCCGCCTCACCGGGGGAACCGGCCACGCCCTGGGTCGCCTCCAGGAAGGAGACGCCGAAGTAGTCGGCGACGACCACGCCGTCGAAGCCGAGCGTGTCGCGCAGCAGGCCGGTGAGCAGCGCGCCGTCGGCGGCCGGGGGCACGCCGTCGACAGCGGCGTAGGAGTGCATCACCGAGCGGGCGCCACCCTCGCGCAGGGACGTCTCGAACGGTGGCAGCACGACGTCGGCGAACTCGCGCGGGCCCAGGTGCACCGGGGCGTGGTTGCGGCCGGCACCGGAGGCCGAGTACCCGGCGAAGTGCTTGAGCGTCGCGACGATGCCCGAGCCCTCCAGGCCGCGGGTGTACGCGCTGCCCAGGACGGCGACCAGGTAGGGGTCCTCGCCGATGGTCTCCTCGGTGCGGCCCCAGCGGTGGTCGAAGCTGACGTCGAGGACGGGGGAGAGGCCCTGGTGGACGCCGACCGAGCGCATCTGCGCCCCGATGGCCGCGGCCATCCGGCCCACCGAGTCGGGGTCGAACGCGGCGCCCCAGGCCAGGGGCACCGGGAAGACCGTGGCCTGCCAGGCGGTGAACCCGGCGAGGCACTCCTCGTGGGCCACGGCCGGGATGCCGAGCCGGGAGTTCGCGATCAGGTCCCGCTGGGTCTGGGCCAGCACGCGCGCCGCCGTGAGCGGTTCGACCGGGCCGGTGCCGAACATCCGCGTGAGCTGGCCGAGGCCGGCCTTGGTCAGCTCCTCCCACGGCGGCAGGGGCTCGCTGAACTCGTGCTGGTTGGGTGCGACGTCCTCGCCGTCGCCGATCGCCGTCCAGATCCCGTAGAGCTGGGCGACCTTCTCCTCCAGCGTCATGACCGCCATGAGGGCGCGGACCCGCTCGGACAGGGAGAGCGAGGGGTCGGTCCAGTCGGCGGGTGGGGGGCCGGGGAGGACGGTGGGCTCCGGGACGTCGGCGGCCGGGGGCTCGATCAAGGAGATGGCTCCAGGGGTGCGGAGGAGGTCAGCGCGGGCGCGCTGCGGTGGAGGCGCGGGGGACCAGGTGGGTGGCCAGCTCCATGCGCTGGGTGTCCAGCTGCCCCCCGGTGATCAGGTCGTGCAGCATGCGGCCGGCCATCCGACCCATGTCGGCCAGCGGCTGGCGCACGGTGGTCAGCGGAGGCGAGGACCAGCGCGCCATGGGCAGGTCGTCGAAGCCGACGACCGAGAGGTCGCCGGGCACCGAGAGCCCGGCCTGGCGGGCGGCCTCCAGCACGCCGAAGGCCTGCTCGTCGCTGCCGGCGAAGACCGCCGTCGGTGGATCGGGCAGCTCGAGCAGGAGGCGGGCCTGGTCGTAGCCGCCCTCGTGGTGGAAGTTCCCGTGCCGCACCAGGTCGGGGTCGACGCCGATGCCGGCGCGCTCCAACGCGGCCCGGTAGCCGTCGATGCGCGCGCGGCTGCACAGGAACGCCTCCGGCCCGCCGATCACCGCGATCCGCCGGTGACCGAGCTCGACCAGGTGCTCGGTCGCCGCCAGCCCGCCGGCCCAGTTGGTCGCGCCGACGCTGGGCACGTCCTGACCCGGCATGTCGACCGGGTCGATGACGACGACCGGCAGGTGGGACCCACCCAGCCGCCGCTGGTCGGCGGCGGTGAGCCGGGAGGTGACGACGAGGGCGCCCTGCCGCCCGCCGTTGATCAGCCCCTGCACCCAGTCGGCGCCGGGGTCGCGGGCGAGGGTGCCCACCACCACGTCCAGCCCGCTCTCGGTGATCCCGCGCAGGATCTCCACCGCCCAGGGGCTGTCCAGCGCGGTGAACACGACGTCCACCAGTGGGCGGGCCGGGCTCGCGGACCTGCGGGCCACGGGGACGTAGTTGTGCTCCTCGAGCAGGGCGAGGACGTGCGCCCGGGTGGCGGGCGAGACGTCCTGGCGGCCGTTCACCACCTTGGAGACGGTGGGCAGCGAGACGCCGGCCGCGGCCGCGATGCTGGCCAGCGTCGGTCGGCCGAGCTGGGGTGTCGCCACTGCCGTCCTCCTCAGGGGTCTGCGCGCAGGTCCGGCCTCACCGGGACCTGCCCCGGCGGTACCCGTCTCGTGGTCCGGGTCACTCTGACAGGAACGACGATGGTATCGAAAGTTTCGAAGCTCCGGTACCCCGCCCGGGTGACTCGGGACGGTAGCCGGGAGGGGGTCCCGGGCGCCACCGGGCGTCCGACGGGCCCGCATAACGGTGCGGCGACGGCCCCGTTGACACCGATGGTGACCCGGCTTACATTCGCGCAACTGCTCGAAACTTTCGGTTCTCAACGACGAAACAGGAAGGTGGCGGTGGGATGTCCCTCCGGCGTCTGACCCGCGTGGCCACTCAGGCCGGCGCTCTGGTCCTGGCAGGCACGCTGGTCGCGGCCTGCGGCTCCTCCGGCCCGGGCGGAGGAGGTGGTGGTGGTGAGGGCGGTACCGGCCAGGTCTGGGCCCTCGAGGACGCCGCCCTCAACCCGATCGAGGAGGCCTCGATCGAGCGCTTCAACGAGAACTCCGACGCCGGCGAGCTGGAGCTCGCCACGTTCGGCAACGACCCCTACAAGCAGCGGCTGCGGGTCGCTCTCGGCTCGCCCAACGCGCCGGACCTCTTCTTCAACTGGGGCGGCGGCAACCTGAAGGAGTACGTCGACGCCGGCCAGGTCGAGGACCTCTCCGGGCTGCTGGACGACAACCCCGAGCTGCGGGACGCCTTCCTGCCCAGCGTGCTGGCGGGGGCGGAGCTCGACGCCAAGAACTACGGCCTGCCGATGCGCGGCATGCAGCCGGTGATGCTCTTCTACAACAACGACGTGCTCGAGTCCGCCGGCGTCGAGGTCCCCCAGACCTGGGACGAGCTGCTCGCCGCCGTCGACACGCTCTCGGCGGCCGGGGTCACGCCCATCGCGCTGGCCGGCACGCAGGCGTGGACCGAGCTCATGTGGATCGAGTACATCCTCGACCGCGTCGGCGGCCCCGAGGTCTTCCAGGCCATCCGGGACGGCGAGGAGGGGGCGTGGGAGCACCCGGCCGTCCTCGAATCGCTGACGATGCTGCGCGAGCTCATCGACCGCGGCGCCTTCGGCAGCGACTTCGCCTCCGTCGGCTACGACGTGGGCGGCGCGTCGACGATCCTCGCGCAGGGCGACGCGGGCTTCCACCTCATGGGTTCGTGGGAGTACACCAACCAGCTCAACGACAGCCCCGAGTTCGTCGAGAGCGGTGGCCTGGGGTGGAGCACGTTCCCGGCGATCGAGGGCGGCGCGGGTGACCCGTCGAACCTGGTGGGCAACGTGTCGAACTTCTACTCGCTGACCAGCTCCTCGGAGCACAAGGAGACGGCGCGCGAGTACCTGCGGACGGCGCTCACCGACGACCAGTACATCTCCGACCTCATCGAGGCCGGTGACGTGCCGCCGGTGCAGGGCATCCGCGACCAGCTGGCGGAGACCGAGAACGGCGACTACGCGACGTTCATCTACGACTCGACGGCCGAGGCGGACAACTTCCAGCTGTCGTGGGACCAGGACCTGCCGGCCGACGAGGCGACCGAGATGCTCACCCAGCTCGAGCAGCTCTTCCTCGGTAACCAGACGCCGCAGGGCTTCGTCGACGCGATGTCGGACGTCTGACCGGCGTCGATCCGCACCGCACCATGCAGGTTCCGGCTCAGCGCACCAGGACAGGGGCACCACGGATGGCGATCACCCGGCAGGACCGGCCCTCGGGCTGGTACCTCGTACCGGCGGTCACGTTCTTCGGGGCGTTCGCCGTGCTGCCCATGGTCCTGGTCGTCTACCTCAGCTTCACCTCCTGGAACGGCTTCGGGTTCCCCGAGCTCTCCGGGACGCAGAACTGGACCCGCCTGGTCGAGGACGGTCGGGCGTGGAACTCGCTGCGGCTGACGCTGCTGTTCATGGTGCTCACCTGGGTCGTCCAGACCCCGATCGCGATGCTGATCGGGGTCTGGGCGGCCGGGCGCCAGCGCAACCGGGCGATCCTGAGCTCCTTCTTCTTCCTGCCGCTGCTGCTGTCCACGGCGGCGATCGCCCTGCTGTGGGCCGCGGTCCTGGACCCGAACTTCGGGGTCACGCAGCGGCTGCCGTTCCTCGGCAACTTCAACTTCCTCGGCAACACCGAGCTGGTGGTCTACACCGTGGTGTGGGTGATCAGCTGGCAGTACGTGCCGTTCCACACGCTGCTGTACCAAGCCGCCGCCCGTCAGGTGCCGCAGAGCCTCTACGAGGCCGCCACCCTCGACGGCGCAGGTCGCTACCGGCAGTTCTTCACCATCACCCTGCCGCTGCTGAAGTACACCGTCGTGACCTCGACGGTGCTGATGCTCGTCGGCTCGGTGACCACGTTCGACACCATCCTGATCCTCACCGGCGGCGGGCCCGGGACGGCGACGCGCATCCTGCCGCTGCACATGTACATCACCGGGTTCAGCGGGTTCGAGTTCGGCTACGCCAGCGCCATCGCGGTGCTGCTGCTGGTCCTGGGCGCGGGCCTGTCGCTCGCCGTCACCACCGCGACCGGCTTCCGCAAGATGCAGAGCCAGCAGGAGGGCATGTGACCGACCGGGCGCCGCTGGGCGGGTACGGCAGCGCGACCGACGGCGCTGCGGCTGGGAGCGGCGTGCGCACGGCCGAGGCGCCGCCCTCGCCGATCGCACCGGTTCCCGAGGTGCCGGAGCGCCAGCGGCGCCGGATCTGGCGCCGGCGGCGGGCGAGCCGGCGGCCGAACGTCCTGGCGGGCGTGCTCGCGACCATCTGGCTGGCGCTGGTCGCCGTCCCCCTGTACTTCCTGGTGGCCGCCAGCTTCCGGACCCGGTCGGACTACCTGTCGGACAACCCGCTGGCCCCGCCCCCGGCCCCGACGCTGGAGAACTACCAGACCGTCCTCTCCGGCGACTTCCCGACGTACCTGATGAACACGGTGATCGTCACGGTGGCCACCGTCGCCATCGTCGTCGGGCTGACGCTCCCGGCCGGCTACGCCGTGGCCCGCAACGCCGGGCGCGTGGTGCAGCGGGGCTTCTCGCTCATGCTCGTCGGGCTGGCGATCCCCGCGCAGGCGGCGATCATCCCCGTGTACCTGCTGATCACCCAGCTGCGCCTGTACGACACCCTGCTCGCGGTCATCCTGCCGACGGCGGCCTTCGCGATGCCGGTGGCCCTGCTGGTGATGACCAACAGCCTGCGCGACATCCCCAAGGAGCTGTACGAGGCGCAGACCCTCGACGGCGCCGGGCCGTTCCAGGCGCTGCGCAACCTCGTCCTCCCGCTGGCCAAGCCGGCGATCACCACGGTGGCGGTGTTCACCTCGCTCACCGCGTGGAACGGCTTCCTCTTCCCCCTGGTGCTCACCCAGTCGGTGAGCACGCGGGTGCTGACCCTGGGCCTGTGGGACTACCAGGGCCAGTTCGGCACCAACGTCCCGGCTCTCCTGGCAGCGGTGACGCTGTCGGTCGTCCCCATCTTCGTCCTGTACCTGGTCGGCCGCCGCTACCTGCTGAGCGGCCTGACCGCCGGCGCGGGCAAGTAGCCCGGCCCGCCGCTCGCGAGAGGAAACCCATGGCCTCGGTCACCTACGAGCACACCAGCTGCGTCTACGGCGGCGCCGAACGACCCGCGGTGGACGGTCTGGAGCTGCAGATCGAGGACGGCGAGTTCCTGGTCCTCGTCGGCCCGTCGGGCTGCGGCAAGTCGACGTCGCTGCGGATGCTCGCCGGCCTGGAGGACGTCACCGACGGGCGCATCCTCATCGGCGACCGCGACGTCACCGAGGTGCCGCCCAAGGACCGCGACATCGCGATGGTGTTCCAGAACTACGCGCTGTACCCGCACATGACCGTCGCGGACAACATGGGCTTCGCCCTCAAGATGGCGGGCATGGGCAAGGCCGAGATCGCCGAGCGGGTGCGGGAGGCGGCGAAGCTGCTGGACCTCGAGCCCTACCTCGACCGCAAGCCCAAGGCGCTGTCGGGCGGGCAGCGGCAGCGGGTGGCGATGGGCCGGGCGATCGTCCGGCAGCCGCAGGTGTTCCTCATGGACGAGCCGTTGTCCAACCTCGACGCGAAGCTCCGCGTGCAGACCCGCACCCAGATCGCCGCCCTCCAGCGGCGGCTGGGCATCACCACCGTCTACGTCACCCACGACCAGATCGAGGCGATGACGATGGGCGACCGGGTGGCGGTGCTCAAGGACGGGCTGCTCATGCAGGTGGGCCGGCCGCGCGAGCTCTACGACCGGCCGGCCAACGTCTTCGTGGCCGGGTTCATCGGCTCGCCCGCCATGAACCTGTTCCCGCTACCGGTCGTCGACGGTGGCGTCCACTTCGGCGACGAGGTGCACCCGGTGGACCGGGAGGTGCTCGGCGCGACGTCGGAGCCGGTGGTGACCCTGGGTGTACGGCCGGAGGACCTGGAGATCGCCGGTCACGGGCTCCCGGTCGAGGTCGACGTCGTCGAGGAGCTCGGCGCCGACGCCTACGTCTACGGCCGGACGACCGCCGGGGGCGAGGAACAGCTGATCACCGCCCGCGTCGACGGGCGTACCCCGCCGCGGAAGGGCGAGCTGCTGCGCGTGCGCCCCCGCCCCGGCCACGTGCACCTGTTCGACGGGCGCACCGGCGCCCGGCTGGGCGGCTGAGACCCCCGACCGGCGGCCCGGACGCGGGTCGCCGGTCGGGCCCGCCGTGCGCGGGGGAGAAGGGGTGGCGGACGCTCCCTAGACTCGTGGGGTCCCCGGGAGGCGGGGGAACGCGAGCGAGGAGAGTGCATGGCCGTCCGAGCCATCCGGGGCGCGACCCAGGTCGACGCCGACGACCGGGAGCAGGTGCTCGAGGCGACCCGCGAGCTGGTGGCCGCCGTCCTCGACCGCAACGGGCTCGAGCACGACGACGTGATCAGCATCCTGTTCACCGCCACCCCCGACCTCGTCTCGGAGTTCCCCGCGCTGGCCGCCCGCGAGCTCGGCATGGGCGGCGTGCCGCTCATGTGCGCCACCGAGATCGCCGTGCCCCACGCCCTGCCACGCGTGCTCCGCCTCATGGCGCACGTCGAGACGCCGAAGCCGCGGGCGGAGATCCAGCACGTCTACCTGCGCGGCGCCGTGGCGCTGCGGCGGGACATCGCGCAGTGACCGGGCCCGGCGACCGCGACCCCATGAACGAGCAGGCCCCACGACCGAGCAGGAGCACATGACCACCCCCCAGAGCCCCTTCCGCGGGGCGGTGACCCTCGACGGCCCGTCAGGGACCGGCAAGTCCAGCGTCGCCCGCGGCGTCGCCGCCCGGCTGGGCGCGGCCTACCTGGACACCGGCGCGATGTACCGCGCGGCCACCGTCGCGGTGCTCGACGCCGGCATCGATCCCGACGATGCCGAGGCCGTGGCCCGCACCGTCGCCGAGGCGCGGATCGTCGTGGGCACCGAGGCCGCGACGGAGCGGGTCGAGGTCGGCGGTGTCGACGTCGCCGCACGCATCCGCGGCGCCGAGGTGACCCGGACGGTGTCGGCGGTCTCCGCCGTGCCCGCCGTCCGCAGGCAGCTGGTCGACCAGCAGCGCGCCCTGGTGGCCGGGGCCGACGTCGTGGTGGTCGAGGGCCGCGACATCGGCACCGTGGTGCTGCCCGACGCCACGCTGAAGATCTACCTGACGGCCGCACCGGAGGTGCGCGCGCAGCGGCGCGCGAGGCAGCTGGGCCTCAGCGACCCGGCGGAGATCGCGGCGCTCGCCGCCGACCTGCGCCGCCGCGACGAGTACGACAGCAGCCGGGCCGACAGCCCGCTGCGCCCGGCCGCGGACGCCGTCGTCGTCGACAGCAGCGAGCTCTCCCAGGCCCAGGTCGTCGACCGCATCGTGGCGCTGGCCGAGTCCGGCGTCGGCGCGGGGCAGCGGACGTGACCGAGCAGGAGGGCGGGCCGCTCCCGGTCGTGGCCATCGTCGGCCGGCCCAACGTGGGCAAGTCGACGCTGGTCAACCGCATCCTCGGCCGCCGTGCCGCCGTCGTGCAGGACACCCCGGGCGTGACCCGGGACCGCATCGCCTACGAGGCGCTGTGGAACGGCAAGCGGTTCACCGTGGTGGACACCGGCGGGTGGGACCCGAGGGCAGCCGGCCTGGGGGCCTCCATCACCCGGCAGGCCGAGTACGCCATGAAGACCGCCGACGTCATCGTCCTCGTCGTCGACAGCCAGGTGGGGGCCACCGAGACCGACCTGGCGGCCGCCCGGGTGCTCCGGCGCAGCGACCGGCCGGTGATCCTCGTGGCCAACAAGGTCGACGACGAGCGCAGCGAGGCCAACGCCGCCGAGCTGTGGAGCCTCGGCGTGGGCGAGCCCCAGGCGGTCAGCGCGCTGCACGGCCGGGCGAGCGGCGACCTGCTCGACCTGATCCTCGACGCGCTGCCCGAGGCGCCGCGCGAGGAGGAGGAGGAGGGCGGGCCCCGCCGCGTGGCGCTGGTCGGCCGGCCCAACGTGGGCAAGTCCAGCCTCATCAACCGGCTGGCCAAGGAGGAGCGCTCGGTCGTCGACTCCGTCGCCGGGACCACGGTCGACCCGGTCGACTCGATCGTCACGCTCGGCGGCGAGGAGTGGCGGTTCGTCGACACCGCCGGGCTCCGCCGGAAGGTCAACACCGCCAGCGGCATGGAGTACTACGCCAGCCTGCGCACCGAGGCGGCGATCCAGGCCGCCGAGGTCGCCGTCGTGCTGCTCGCCGCCGACGAGGTGATCAGCGAGCAGGACCAGCGGGTGATCAGCCAGGTCGTCGAGGCCGGCCGGGCGCTCGTCGTCGCGATCAACAAGTGGGACACCCTCGACGAGGACCGGCACTACCAGCTGGAGAAGGAGATCGAGCGGGAGCTCGCCCGGGTCAAGTGGGCCACGCGGGTCAACATCTCCGCCGCCACCGGCCGCGGCGTCAGCAAGCTCGCCGACCACCTGCGGGCGGCCCTGGCCTCCTGGGAGACCCGGGTGCCCACCGCCGAGCTCAACACCTTCGTGCGGGCGCTGGTGCAGGAGACCCCGCCGCCGGCGCGCGGCGGCCGGGCCCCGAAGATCAAGTACGTCACGCAGGCCGACATCCGGCCCCCGCGGTTCGTCGTCTTCTCCACCGGCTTCCTGGAGGCGGGCTACCGCCGGTTCCTGGAGCGCAAGCTGCGCGAGCAGTTCGGCTTCCACGGCACGCCCATCGAGATCTCGGTGAAGGTCCGCGAGGGGCGGGACAAGGACGGCAAGCGCGGCTGACCACCGTCACGGCGCCGGTGGGACGTGCGGTAATCTTCCGGGGCGGTCGTCGCGCGGCCCGGGAACTCCGGGCAGGCGGTCGGCACGCGGGCTGTAGCGCAGCTTGGTAGCGCACTTGACTGGGGGTCAAGGGGTCGCAGGTTCAAATCCTGTCAGCCCGACAGTGAACCGCAGGTCAGAGGCGGGTCGACCATGAGGTCGGCCCGCCTCTGACGTGTTCCGGGCGACCAGTGCAGCAACGGGTTGCTGCACTGCCTTCGGCGAAGCCGCTGCGTGGCCGGGTGTGCATCCGGCTCAGGTGCGGGGCGCTCGTGAGAGGCGCCCCGAGATGGCCGGCCGTCCGCGAGCCGGGGTGCTTCTCGCCGGCGCAGACCTGGCACGCCTGACGGTCGTCCTCCAGCGTCCGTCACGGCCGCGAGGAGTCGTCACCCGACGTGCTCGCGGCCATCTGCCTCGCGCTCGGACCGGTCCTGCCTGAGCTCCTCGGAACGGTGCCGTGGGAGCTGGCCACCCGCCGGCCGCGGCTGGAGGTCCGCTGCCGGGGTGTCGACCTGGCTGCCTGATCGTCGCGATCACCTCGTGGCGAAACCGGTCGCCGCTCACGACGGCTGCGTCCTGGCGTCACGGCCATGGAGCTCCGTCAACTGCTTCCGGGACTGCACCTCCTGCCGCTGGGCACCGGCAACGCCTACCTGTGGCGCGCTGCCGAAGGAGCCACCCTCATCGACACCGGCCCGCCGGGGAGCGGCCCGGCGATCCGAGCCGCGCTGCACCACCTCGGCGTACCGCCCGAGGAGCTGCACCAGATCGTGCTGACCCGCCTCCACGACGACCACGCCGGCTCCGCGGCGTGTCCAGGTCGAGGACCGGCAGCCGCTGGGCTCACCGTTCGGCGATCGATCAGCGGGGCAGGGCGGGCTGGTCGGGCCTGTCTCGTGCGAGCAGGTGGTCGACGACGTGGCGGGCGTCGGCACCGACACCCCCGAGCAGGTGGGAGGTGATCGAGCGCTGGTAGGGCAGCCCGACCGCGTACAGGCCGGGGCAGTCGTCGACGACCCCGCCGCGGTGCCGCAGCCGGCCGTCAGGATCGAGGACGTCGAGGTGCAGCCAGCTGTAGTCGGGGCGGAAGCCGGTGGCCCAGACGACCGCGGTGACGGCGAGGGTGCGACCGTCGGCGAGCAGTGGCATCCCGTCACAGGTGCCGGTGACCCGAGGGTGGCGCTGCACGCCCGCGGTCGCCAGCTGCTCGGGGCGGATGCGGCCGAGGGGGTCGCCGTGCCCACCCAGTCCGCGTCGGGCGAGGGCGGCGCCGAGGCGGCCGAGGCGCTGGAGGACCTGGAAGGTCCACGGCCCCAGGTGAGGAATGTGCCCGACGTCGCGTCCGGCCAGATGTACGGTGCGCTGCTCCCTGGGGTCGGTCGCCACATCGAGGGCGATCTCGGCCCCGGAATTGCCCGCTCCCACCACCAGGACCGCCCCGGCCGGCAGCTGAGCGGGACGGCGGTAGTGCGCCGCGTGGACCTGGACCAATTCCTTGTCCAGGTGAGCGGCGAAGGCCGGGACGAACGGTCTGTGGTGCGCGCCGGTAGCGATGACGACGTTGCCGGCCCGCCAGCGTCCACGGTCGGTGGAGACCACGAACTCCGCACCTGCGCGGTGCACGGCCTGCACTCGGGTGCCCAGCCGCACCGGTAGCTCGAAGTGCTCGGCGTAGCGGGCCAGGTAGTCAGCCACCGCATCCTTGGTCGGATGGTCGGAGCGCCGGCCGGGAAAGGGCAGGCCCGGCAGCGAATCGAAGCCGACCGGGGTGAACAGGCGCAGCGAGTCCCACCGCTCCCGCCAACTGTCGCCCACCGCCTCGGCGGCGTCGAGGAGGACGACGTCGTGGCCACGGCGGGTCAGGTGGTAGCCCACGGCCAGGCCGGCCTGGCCGGCGCCGACGACCACGGTCTGCACGACACGGTCGTCCGCCGTCGCAGCCATGCCCGCTCCCCTCGGCCCCGGTTGTTGACGCCAGGGTATACATATCTGCGTCTACAGTGGTGGGGTGGACGTCGTGGCCGGCACGCCCTCGGGGCGCAGGCTTCCGCGCGCCGAGCGGCGAGAGCAGATCCTCGCGGCGGCCACGAGGGCGTTCAGCGCCGCCGGTTTCGAGGACACCGCCCTGGACGGCGTGGCCGCCGAGGCAGGAATCAGCCGGGCCATCCTCTACCGGCACTTCGAGTCCAAGGCCGACCTCTACCGGGCGGTGCTGGAACGCGCGCGGGCACGGCTGCAGGCGGCCGTGGGCGACCCGCCCTACACCGAGCGGATCATCGACGACCTGCTCACCGCCGCGGCCGGCGATCCCGACGGGTTCCGGCTGCTGTTCCACCACGCGGCGCGGGAGCCGGCCTTCCGCGCCGAGGTCGACGTGTTCACCGCCGAGATGACCGCCACGGCGCACGACCACCTCGCCCCCTCCATCCCCGATCCGGCGTGGGCCCAGTGGGCTGCACGGCTGGCCCCGACGGTCACGATCGCCGCCGTGTTGACCTGGCTGGACGCCGGCCGACCCGAGCCGGCCGGGGCCGCCGCTCGACTGCGCCAGGCAGTCCAGGGCATCAGCTCCGCCGCGGGCGCCGAGCCGGTCCGCGCCCCTCGTCACTAGCGGACGCCTCGCGGGGCTGCCCGAGGCCGTCGGGCGGCCCCATCGAGCCCCGCGGGCGCCCCTCAGCAGCTTCGGAGGTCACCGCGGGCGATCTCCTTGGCTGTACGAGGGGCACACGGCCGGACCGCCGGATTCGCCGACGACCGCCTTCGCCGTGGCAGCGGCGGTCGGGCCACCGGCTTCCGCACCCGACCACTCCTGGCTCCACGTAGCCGGTGCCCTCGGTGCACCGGGCAGACCAGCCCGCCGCCGGGCATCAGCCGGGTCCCGGGCTGCCCTTGCTCGGCTTCCCCTCTACCGGCACCGGGACCCACCGGCCGGCGGGTCGCACGGCGCCGGCAGCTGGCCGCGCGCCCCCTGCCGATCGGGCGATGAGTTCCGCCGGCGGGCGGGGTCTGCACCACCATGACCACGATGATCACCACCCGCAGGCTCGACACGCCTGAGGCATCGCTCGCCTACGACGTCCGCGGTCCGCTGCCGACGGCGGACGGACGGCCCCCGCTGTTCCTCATCGGCGCACCCATGGACGCCAGCGGCTTCGGCACGCTCGCGGGCCACTTCGCCGACCGCACGGTCATCACCTACGACCCGCGCGGACTCGGCCGCAGCACGCGCACCGACGGGCGGACCACGCACACCCCCCAGCAGCACGCCGACGACGTCCACCGCATCATCGAGGCGGTCGGTGGGCCGGTCGAGATGTTCGCCAGCAGCGGGGGAGCGGTCACGGCGCTGGCCCTCGTCGCCGCGCATCCGGGGGACGTCACGACGCTCGTCGCGCACGAGCCGCCGCTGCTGTCGGTCCTCCCGGACGCAGATCGCGCGATCGCCGCCACCCGCGCGGTGCAGGCGGTCTACGAGGCCAAGGGCTGGGGGCACGGCATGGCGGCCTTCATCGCGCTCAGCTCATGGCAGGGCGAGTTCAGCGACGACTTCCCGGCCACCGCGGCGCCGGACCCGGCGGCCTTCGGCTTCCCTGCCGACGACGACGGTTCGCGCGGCGATCCTCTCCTGTCGCACGACTCCGACGCGATCACCGCCTTCCGGCCCGACGTCACGGCGCTGACGGCGGCACCGACCCGGGTCGTCGTCGCCGCCGGCATCGAGTCGCAGGACACCCTCACCTGGCGCACCGCAGTCTCGACCGCCCAGGCGCTGGGTCAGGAGATCACCGTCTTCCCGAGCAACCACGGTGGGTTCCTCGGCGGCGAGTTCGGCCAGCACGGCCAGCCGGAGGCGTTCGCCGCGCGGCTGCGCGAGGTCCTCGACGCGCGCTGACGCGTTCGCCCGGCGCTCCGGCAGCTCGACGGGCCCGGTCAGCTAGCGCTGCACGGTGCGGCCGGTCGCCGGGACGCTCGCCTCCGGCGAGGCGGAGGCGAGCGGCTCGATCTCGAGGATCCGGGTCTCGCTACCGTCTTCTGCTCCGGCCGTCCGCAGTCGACGCCGCACCGACTTCGGGCACGATGCCCGCGTCGTCGACCACCGGTACCCACCGATCGCGCCAACAGGAGACCGGAAGGCTCGACGTCTGCAACGGGCACGCGCTGGGCCGGGAGCGATGCGGCAATCCCCACCGCAAGCCGGCAGTGGTGCTGCACGGTGACCCCGGCTCGGGCAGGCGCCCGGCCATGCGCCGACGATTCGATCCGGTTCGCCAGCGGGTGGTGCCGTTCGACCGACGCCGGCCGCAGGGCACCTGCTGGGCTCAGTTGAGCCGCTCGGTCAGGTGGACCTCGACGTCGTCTCCGTCGTCCTTGCCGATGGCCGTGCGGATCGGAGCAGCCACCGGGAGCTTGTGGGTGCCGTCTCCCAGGGCCATGAAGGCTCCGGTGAACGGGTGCCCGTCGACGGTGCCGGCAACCTTGACCAGGCCACGGGTCCCGAAGATCCGTGCTGACTCCGGCAGCTGGACACAGGTCCAGGTGTCTGACGGTCGGACCTTGCCCAGCCGGGCCGTGAACGTGATGTCCAGGGGGCGGGGATCTGCCATGTGAGTGCTCCTTCGCGCTGCTGGGCGGGGCTGCGGGGCTTACCGGAGCTCGCTCTGGTCGGCGTCCTCGAGGTAGACCAGCCCGTTGCCGTCGGGGTCGGTGAAGGAGAACATCGCCGGGACCCCTTCCATCCGCACCAGCTCCTCGTTGTGCAGGGTCGCGCCGGCCTCGCGGACCCTGTCGTGGGCCCGTCGGGCATCGGAGGTGCCCAGCCGGATCGCGATCGGGATCGTGCTGTCGGGGGGGAGGAGCACCAGGGCGACACTCGAGCCCGGCGGGGCGACCTCGATCATCCGCGCGCCCGGCCACACCTCCACGTCGGTGCGGAGCTCGCAGCCCAGCACTTCGGTGTAGAAGCGCAGCGCCGCGTCCTGGTCAGCCACCGGAACGGAGACACTCAGCACTCTCGTCGTCATCGTCATACCGCCTCAGACGCCGCCTCGACCGGAAACTCATCGCCCGGGCGGTCGTCCCGCACGAGGGAGCTCTGACGGGAACGGTGCAGGGCAGGCAGTGCGCCGTGCGGGGGCCGTCCGGTACTCCCCGTCCGGTGGCCGTTCTCGTCGGGGGTGCCGACCGGGACGCCTCCCGCGGGATGGCCGTGCTCGTGGCGGTGACCGGGGTGGCGTCCGGCACGGCCCGGTGCGCGGTGGCCATGGGGGCACCCAGGGCCCCGGCGATTCGGTCGATGCGCGCGGGCCGCCGGGCCGGAGGTGGGGCAACGACGATCGCTCCGGCGTCGTGCACCGCCGCCGGGATGGCAGGGGCACTGCTGTCGCTGAGGGCTGGGGCGCGTGCTGGGCCGCCAGCCGGTCAGCCGCCTCGCCGCGTGAACAACGTGTCCGGTCGCTACGCCGAGGAGACGTGCGCTGCCCCGTGGACCAACGCATGGCCAGTGAGGAGATGCAGAGCGTCGACGCGACGGGTCAACGGGTCGCGTGTTCACGTCCTGTCAGCCCGACAGAGCACGGCCGTGTCCGAGAGATCCGGGGCGGCCGTTCCGGGCGTCGTCAGATCAGAGCGCAGCTGTGCCGGGGCGCGTCAGCCCCAGGGCACGCTCGAGGACCCGGAACCGGTAGGCCGCGCTCAGCACGAGGAACCACAGCACCAGGGCCGGCAGCACGGTGAAGAACACCGGGTCGGCGGCGCCCGTGAGGCCGAAGTAGTCGCTGACCGCGGGGACGAACAGGCCGCCGGTGAACACCGCGGCGAGCACGGCGACGAGGACGGCCGGGCGCTTGTCGCCGTCCGGTCGCGTCCAGGCGGCGAACCACCGGTTCGGTGGCTTGAGGAAGAGGATGAGCAGGAACGCGGCGAACGAGACGAAGGTGGAGAGCGCGGTCTGGGCCCCGATCGTGGCCGCCGCCTCGGCGAACCCGACGTCGTCGGAGGAGAGGCCGGTGTAGCGCTCGAACGCGGCGAGCACCTCCGCAGGTGTGCCGGTGCGGCTCAGCCCCTCGAACAGGAAGGTGTAGTGGTAGGCGTAGAGCGCGACGCCGCCGGCGGCCGTCACCACCGCCGCCGGGACGACGAACCGCCCGAGGTTCGGGAGCAGCTCCGGATCCGGCGCCGTGGGCCGCGCCCATGCGGTGAGGAAGAGCGTCGGGACGCCGACGGTGAGCAGCGTCAGCCCGACGTTCGCCGGTGAGTAGGGGAATCCCAGGCCGAGCATCGTCACAGCGAGGATGACCAGGCCCTGCGTGGCGACCCGGGACAGGAAGACCTGCATCGAGGTCCCGATGCCGTCGATGATCCGCCGCCCCTCGCGCTGGGCGGGCAGCAGCGACCCCAGGGAGTCCTCGGTCAGCACGATGTCGGCGACGTCCCGGGCGACGGCGCTGCCGCTGCCCATCGCCACACCCACGTGCGCCCGCTTGAGAGCCCGGGCGTCGTTGACCCCGTCGCCGATCATGGCGACGTAGCGCCCCTGCCGGCGCAGCGCGTCGACCAGCCGCTCCTTCTGCTCGGGCGCGATGCGGCCGAACACCGTCGCCCGGACGGCCAGCCGGTCCAGTTCCGCGTCGGTCATCCCGTCGAGCTCCGTGCCGGTGACCGGCACCCCGGCGTCCAGCCCGGCCTGCCGCGCCAGGGCCGCGACCGTCCGGGCGTCGTCGCCGGACACCACCTTGAGGTCGATCCCGCCGCCGGCGAACCGGGCGATCGTCTCCGGGACGTCCGGGCGCAGCTCGTCGGCGAGGGACACGAGGGCGACCGGCTCGAGGGCGGGGAGGCGGGGGCGCCCCGCGTCGTCCCGGAGCGGCGCGTCCGCGGCGGCGCGGGCGACGACCAGGACCCGGAGCCCCTGGTCGGTCCGCGCGCTGACCGCCTCGGCGAGCAGCGGTCCGGAGAGGTGGGGGGCCAGGCGGTCCGGCGCGCCGAGGACGTGCACGCCGTCGTCGGTGCGCACGGCGCTCCACCGCAGCGACGACGAGAAGGGGATCTCCTCGTGCACCGTCCACGCCCGGCCGGGCAGGGAGCCGGCGAGCGCGGTGGTGGTCAGGTTGGGCGCCGCTGTGCTGCGCGCCAGGGAGCCGACCAGCTCCCCGGCCGCCGCGGGGTCGAGCGTGCCCACCGGGTGCACCTCCGCGAGAGCCAGCCGGCCGGTCGTCAGGGTGCCGGTCTTGTCGGTGCAGACGACGTCGACGTGGCTGACCGACTCGACGGCGTTGGTCTGCTGCACGAGGGCGCCCCGCCCGCTGCTCCGGGCCGCGCCGACGGTGTAGGCGACGGCCACGAGGAAGAACAGCCCGTACGGGACCAGGCCGGAGAGCACTGCGGTGGTCTGCACCACCCGGACCAGCGAGAGGCCCTCCAGCGCGGCCTGGAACAGGATGGTGGCGCTCATCAGGGCGACCAGCAGCATCACCAGCCGGACCACGAACTCGATGCGCAGCTGCAGGGGTGTCCGGTCGGTGGTGGACCGGCGGGCGTCGGCGGTCAGCCGGCCGGCGTAGCTGGCGGCGCCTACGTCACGCGCGAGCTGGTACCCCTCGCCGCCGACGCAGGAGCTGCCCGACAGGAGGTCGTCCCCGGGCCCCTTCTGCAGCGGCTCGGACTCCCCGGTCAGCAGGGACTCGTCGACGTCCACCCGGCCACCGTCGAGGACCGGCCCGTCGACGACGAGCTGGTCGCCGGGGCGGACGTGGACGACGTCGCCGCGCACGACCTCCTCCGGCGGCACCTCAGTGTGCGTGCCGTCGCGGACGACGGTCACCAGGGTGCGGTGCAGCAGCTGGAGCCGGTCGAGCTTCCGCCTGGCCCGGATCTCCTGCGCGGCGCTGATCGTTGCGTTGACCAGACCGAGACCGACGCTGGTGAAGGCGTCGCTGTACCGGCCGAGGGCGAGCAGCGCCGCGCCGATGACGAACAGGATCACGTTGAAGAACGAGAAGACGTTGGTGCGGAGGATCTGCGCGTAGCCGCGGGACGACGCGCGGACGCTGACGTTGCCCTCGCCGCGCCGTCGCCGGGCCTCGGCCTCCCGCCGGCTCAGTCCCACCGCCGCGTTCCCGCCCACCGCGGAGCCCGACTGCTGCACGTCCATCCGGCTTCCTCCGACCCGGGCCCGACCGGGTGAGCGGGGCCACCCCGGAGTCTGCCGGGCGCGGCTGGCGGTCGCCCGCGCACACGCGGACCTCCCAGCAACCGCACAGGCGGCGCCGCTCCGGCGGCGGCGCCGACGCGGCCGGCGTGCCGCACGGCCGGCGTGCCGCACGGCCGGCGTGCCGCACGGCCGGGCAACCGTTATGCCCAACATCCTTTCGACAGAGAAGGACACTGCCGAACCTCGCAGCAACGCCGGAGAGGGGCGGTGTCAGGTCCCCGTGATGCGGCGGCACTCGGGGCAGGGGTCGGCCGAGCCCAGGCCCCGGGGTCCGTTCCACTTCCCCTGGACGACGCCGACCGAAGCCCCGCAGACCGCGGCCCAGGGGGCGGGCAGGTCCGCCGTCGCGGCGAGGACGGCGTGCGCCCGCCCGGTCTGCTGGTCGCGGCCGGCCGCGTGGTCGCTGCTCATGGCGACCAGCATGCGTGCCGTGCGTGCGGCCGGGGGGAGGGGGTAGCCCCGCAGGCATGGCCACCGCGCGCGACACCACCGGCCGGCGCTCCCGGCGGATGCCCGACCGGGCGACCGGGCTGCTGTACGGGCTCGGCTTCGGCGGGTTCGTCGACGGCATCGTGCTGCACCAGATCCTGCAGTGGCACCACATGGTGAGCGCCGTGGAGGAGCCGACGACGCTCGCCGCCCTGGAGGTGAACACGCTGGCCGACGGCCTCTTCCACGCCGCCACCTGGGTGCTCGCCTTCGCCGGCACGATCACCGCCCTGGTGGCCTGGCGGCAGGACCGGCTGGCACCCAGCTGGGGCTTCCACCTCGGCCTCGTGCTCGTCGGGTGGGGCATCTTCAACTTGGTCGAGGGCCTGATCAACCACCAGCTCCTCGGCATCCACCACGTGAGGGACGACCTCGGTGGCCCGTTGAGCTGGGACCTGGCGTTCCTGGCGTCGGGGGTGCTGCTGATCGCCGGTGGATGGCTGCTGCACCGTCGCGGTGTTCGCCGCCTCGCCTCCCGCCCCGGGGCCCGGGACGCCTGAGGCGGTCGACCGCTGCCGGGGGTCTTGTCCGCCCCCCACCGTCCGGGGCAGGCTGTGACGCACGACACATCCAGCACCAGGAGGCATCGTGGCAGCCCACGCAGCACATCCGGTCCCCGTCCGCGGCGCCGACGGCTGAGGTGCGGTTGATGGGCAAGGACATCCCCCCGGCTCCCGCTCCCCGCCCGGCGGCGCTGGTGCGCAACGTGGCGCTGGTGGGCCGGGCGGGGGCCGGCAAGACGACGTTGGCCGAGGCGCTCCTCGCGGCCACCGGGGCCGTGCCGCGCGCCGGGCGGGTGGAGGAGGGGACCACCTGCCTGGACACCGAGGAGGTGGAGGTCCGCCAGCAGCGGTCGGTCGCGCTCGGCGTGGCCGCCGTCGAGCACGACGGCCACCGGATCACCCTCCTCGACACCCCGGGTTCCCCCGACTTCGTCGGCGAGCTGCGGGCGGGGCTGCGGGCCGCGGACTCGGCGCTCTTCGTGGTCTCGGCCGTGAGCGGGGTGGACGCCGGCACCGTGCAGCTGTGGGAGGAGTGCGCCGCGGTCGGCATGCCGCGCGCGGTCGTGCTCACCCAGATCGACCGGCCGCGGGCCGACGTCGACGAGGCGGTGCGCCTCTGCCAGCTGATGCTGGGGGAGGGGGTCTTCCCCGTGCACCTGGTCGACCGCGGTCCCGACGGCGCCGCGCGCGGCCTGGTCTCGCTCCTGGAGCCGCACGTCGACGCGGCCCGGGCCGGCGACCACGACGCCGACCGCCTCCGCGCCGAGCTGATCGAGGGGATCATCGGCGAGAGCGAGGACGAGACGCTGATGGAGCGCTACCTCGCCGGCGACGAGCTCGCCGTCCCCGACCTGCTGGCCGACCTGGAGACGGCCGTCGCCCGCGGGCACTTCCACCCCGTCCTCTGCGCCGCGCCGCTCACCGGGGTCGGCGTCGACGAACTGCTGCAGCTCGTGGTGGCCGCCCTGCCCTCGCCGACCGAGCACGGGTGCCCGCCGGTCACCCGGCCCGACGGGTCACCCGCGCCGCCGCTGCACTGCGACCCCGACGGACCGCTCGTCGCCGAGGTGGTCCGCACGACCACCGATCCCTACGTCGGCCGGATCTCGCTGGTCCGTGTCTTCTCCGGCACCCTGCGGCCGGACGTCGCCGTGCACGTCTCGGGCCACGGGCTGGCCGAGCGGGGGCACCCCGATCACGACGCCGACGAGCGGATCGGCGTCCTCTCCGCGCCGCTGGGCGCCGCGTTGCGGCCGGTCGCGGCCTGCCCGGCCGGCGACGTCTGCGCGGTGAGCCGGCTGGCGACGGCGGAGACCGGCGACACGCTGAGCTCGCCGGAGGAGCCCCGGCTCGTCCTGCCGTGGGAGCTGCCGGTGCCGCAGTTGCCCGTGGCGGTGGAGGCCGCGTCGCGCGGCGACGAGGACCGGCTGGCCACGGCCCTGGCCCGGCTCGTCGCCGAGGACCCCACCGTCCGGCTGGAGCGGCGGGCCGACACCGGGCAGCTCCTGCTCTGGTGCGTGGGGGAGGCGCACGCCGAGGTGCTGCTGGAGCGGCTGCGCAGCCGCCACGGCGTCGCCGTCACCCCGGTACCGGTGCGGGTGCCGCTGGTGGAGACGCTCCGCGGCCCCGCCCGGGTGACCGGCCGGCACGTCAAGCAGTCCGGCGGGCACGGCCAGTACGCCGTCGTCGTCGTCGAGGGGGAGCCGGGGGAGCCGGGTTCCGGGATCGTCTTCGAGCAGCGCATCGTCGGTGGCACGGTGCCCGCCCAGTTCCACGCCAGCGTCGAGAAGGGCATCCGCGCGCAGGCCGCCCGCGGGGTGACCGGCGACCGGCCGCTCGTCGACGTCCGGGTGACCCTCGTCGACGGCAAGGCCCACTCGGTGGACTCCTCCGACGCCGCCTTCCAGGCCGCCGGCGCCCTGGCCGTGCGGGAGCTGGCGAACGCGGCGGGGACCCGGGTCCTGGAGCCGTGGTGCGAGGTCCGCGTCCGGGTGCCGGCCGAGTTCGTCGGCGCGGTGATGAGCGACCTGTCGTCCCGGCGGGCGCGGGTGACGGGTACGGAGGCCGACCCGGCCCGGGACCGGGCCACCGTGCACGCCGAGGTGCCCGAGGTCGAGCTGCTCGGCTACCCCGGCGTGCTGCGCTCGGTCACGCACGGCACCGGCGCCTTCGACCGCCGCCCGCTCCGGTACGAGCCGGCTCCCGCGGCCGTCGCCGTGCCGGCCTGAGGAGGCGCCGGTCACGGCGGATCCGCCGCGGCCCGGCGCGTCGCGGGGGGCGCGGAGTCCGTCCACTAGCCTCGGGCACGGTCGTGCTGGCACTGGAGGGAACGTGACGTCGTCGAACGGGCCGTCGGCTGCCGTACCCGTACCTCCGTCCCGGACGACGGCGGCCGCGCTGCCCGACCGCGAGGCCCTCCCGGATCGCGTCTGGACGCTCCCGAACGCGCTGTCGGTGCTGCGGCTGCTCGGCGTGCCGTTGTTCCTGTGGCTGCTGCTGGGGCCGGAGGAGGACGGCTGGGCCCTCGTGGTCCTCATGGTCTCCGGTTTCACCGACTGGCTCGACGGCAAGCTCGCCCGCTGGCTGAACCAGGGCAGCCGCCTGGGTGCGCTGCTGGACCCGGCCGCGGACCGGCTCTACATCGTCTCCACCCTCGTCGCGCTGGCGCTGCGGGACGTCGTGCCCGTGTGGCTGGTGGCGCTGCTGCTGGGCCGGGAGCTCGTCCTCGGCCTCATGCTCCTGCTCCTGCGGGCACACGGCTACCCGCCGCTGCAGGTGCACTACCTGGGCAAGGCGGCCACGCTGCTGCTGCTCTACGCGTTCCCGGTGCTGCTGCTCGCCGACGGCGACGGGCCGCTGGCCACCGTCGCCGCGCCGTTCGCCTGGGCGCTCACCATCTGGGGCACGGCGCTCTACCTGCTGGCCGGCGTCTTCTACGTGATCCAGGTCGTGGGACTGCTCGCCGCGGAGCGATCGTCGGCCACCAGGAGCTCACCGTGACCGGCCCGCGCCCGGGCGGTGGCGTCCGCTCGCTGGGCGCCTCCCTCCTCGACGACGTCCTCGCCGAGACCCTCGACCCCGCCTACGCCGACGCGGCCGCGCGCAAGGCCGGGGGAGAGGCGCCCCGGCGGGTCCGGGGGCGGGCCCTGGTCGCGCTCACGATGGCCGCCGCGGGCCTGCTGGCCGCGGTGACCTACGACCAGGCCGCGGCCAAGGCGCTGGGGCGGCAGGAGATCCGCGAGGCGCTGGTCAGCGACATCCAGGACGAGTCGGCCCTCAGCGACGACCTGACCGCGCGGCTCGAGGAGCTGCGCGCCCAGGTCAGCCGGACCAGCGACGAGCTGCTCGCCGCCACCGCGGTGGGGCAGCGGGCGCTGGACGCCCTCGCGCGGGCCGAGCAGGGCACCGCCGCCGTCGCCGTCACCGGGCCGGGGCTGCTCGTCACGCTGGCCAACGCCGAGCCCGAGGCCGACGACGACCCGCTCGCCGGGGACGCCGCGGACGCCCGGAACGTCCAGGTGGCCGACGGCGACCTGCAGCTGGTCGTGAACGCGCTCTGGGCCGCCGGCGCCGAGGCGATCAGCATCAACGGCCAGCGGCTCGGCCCCACCAGCGCCATCCGGTTCGCCGGCGAGGCCGTGCTCGTCGACTTCCGCCCGGTCACCAACCCGTACCGGGTCAGCGCCATCGGCGACCCCGACGCGCTGGCCAACGCCTTCCTCGCCAACCCCGAGGTGCGTGCGCTGGCCTCGTTCTCCGCGTCCGCGGGGTTGCGGTTCGAGTTCGCCAAGGAGGACGAGCTGTCCCTTCCGGCCGCCAACCCGCCGGAGCTGCGCTTCGCCGAGCCCGTCAGCCCCCGCCGGGTCACCGGCGCCGAGCCCAGCCCTGGAGGCTGACGACGTGATCCCGATCCTCGGCCTCGCCGCGGGCGTCCTGCTCGGTCTGCTCTTCGACCCGACCGTCCCGCTCTGGCTGCAGCCCTACCTCCCGATCGCCGTCGTGGCCGCCCTCGACGCGGTGTTCGGCGGCTTCCGGGCCCGGCTCGACGGCATCTTCGACGCCAAGGTGTTCGTGATCTCGTTCGTGTCCAACGTGGTGGTGGCTGCGCTCATCGTCTTCCTGGGCGACCAGCTCGGGGTGGGCGCGCAGCTGTCCACGGCCGTCGTCGTGGTCCTCGGCATCCGCATCTTCGGCAACGCGGCCGCCATCCGGCGGCACGTCTTCCGCGCGTGACCGGAGGCCGGGCACCCGACCCACCGGGACCCGCCGCGGGTCCGGTCGGCGCCGACGCCGCCGGCGTCGCCCCCGATCCGGCCGCTCGGCGCCGCCGCGATCGCCTCGCGGCGGCGCTCATCGGCGTGCTGACCCTCCTGCTCGGCTTCGCGCTCGCGGTCCAGGTGCGCAACGCCGACGAGGCGCAGATGCTGGCCGGCGCGCGCGAGGAGGACCTCGTGCGCATCCTCGACGAGCTCAACAGCCGGGAGGAGCGGCTGCGTGCCCAGCTGACGGAGCAGCGGGCGGCCCTGCGCGAGCTCAACGGCTCGGGCAGCCAGACCGGGGCCGCGTTGCAGGAGGCCCGCCGGCGCGCCGAGGCGCTCGGCATCCTGGGCGGCACGCTGCCGGCCCAGGGTCCCGGCATCGCCCTCTCCATCAGCGATCCCGCGGGAGCCGTCCGGGTGTCGGACCTCATCGACGTGATCCAGGAGCTGCGCGGGGCCGGCGCGGAGACGATGCAGGTCGACGACGTGCGCATCGGGCTGTCCAGCGCGGTCACCGGGACGACGGGCAACCTCCGTGTCGACGGCACACCGTTGCGCTCGCCGTACGAGTTCGTGGTCCTGGGCGACCCCCAGAGCATGGCGACGGCCATGAACATCCCCGGCGGGGTGGTGCAGCGCATCGAGCGGCGCGGCGGCCGGGTGGAGATCGCCCAGTCGCCCCAGCTCGTCGTGGACGCGTTGCGACCGCTGGACCGTCCTCAATACGCTTCGCCCGAGACCGGTGGCTGAGCCCGCCGTGCACGACCGCCAGCCGACCGCGTCAGCCAGGGAGACGACCAGCGCATGAGCACGCCCGACGACCGCCGCTACACCGACCAGCACGAGTGGGCGCTGGTGCAGGGGACCGACGGCACGTCCACCGTCGTCCGGGTCGGCATCACCGACCACGCCCAGGACGCCCTGGGGGACATCGTCTTCGTGCAGCTGCCCGAGGTGGGGGCCGAGGTGGTCCCCGGCACCCCGATCGGCGAGGTGGAGTCCACCAAGAGCGTCTCCGACGTCTACGCCCCGGTCGCCGGCGTCGTGGCGGCGGTCAACGACCGCCTCGCCGACGCCCCGGAGACCATCAACGCCGACCCGTACGGCGCCGGCTGGCTGATCGACATCGCCGTGCCGGGGGAGGGCGGCGACCCGATCGGCCAGCTGCTCGACGCCGACGCCTACCAGGCCGTGGTCGACGGCTCGTGACCGCCCCGCCGGGAGGCTGACTCCCGGCATCGATCACTATGATCGCGGTGGGGCTGGGAACAGCGGGGGACCTGCGGCGAACCCGCCCTCCGGCCCTGCCCGTCCGGTTGACCCTCGGGCCGACCGGCTGGTTCCATGACCCACGGTCCGCCGCCTCCGCGGCGGCCGACCCGCGGCGGGCCGCCCGGCCCGCCGTCCGCCGGCCGCCCGCGGCCAGTTCCAGGTCCGCGGCGGGCCCCTCGCACCGGAGGAGACGCAACGTGCACTGCACTCGATGTGGCCACGAGAACCCCGAGGGCAGTCGCTTCTGCGCGCAGTGCGGTGCGGCGCTCGCCCCCGAGCGCATCGGTGAGGCCACCAGCGTGATCCCCAAGGTCGGCGGTGAGGAGTCCGGCGAGCAGCCGGAGGTCACCGAGGCCGCGGACGCGCACGCGGGCGCCGTGGAGTCGCTGCCGGCGGGTTCCGCCCTGCTGGTGGTCAAGCGCGGCCCGAACGCCGGGAGCCGGTTCCTGCTCGACCAGGACGTCACCACCGCCGGTCGGCACCCCGACAGCGACATCTTCCTCGACGACGTCACCGTCAGCCGTCGGCACGTCGAGTTCCACCGCGAGGGCGGCGGCTTCTCGGTGCACGACGTCGGCAGCCTGAACGGCACCTACGTCAACCGCGAGCCCGTCGACGTCGCCACCCTCGCCGGTGGCGACGAGGTGCAGATCGGCAAGTTCCGCCTGGTGTACCTGACCGGCCCGCGTACGGGCGAGCCGGCCGCTCGCTAGTGCGCCGACCGGCGATCTTCCGCATGTGGGGACCGCGGACCGGGACTCCGACACGGTGTCCCGGGGAGAGAGGGGCGTGACCGCCGTGCCCGAGCGTGAACGTGCGCTCGGGGACGCCGGCGACCAGCACGCGCCACGCCTGACCATCGGCGAGGTGCTGGCGGTGCTGCGCGACGACTTCCCCGACGTGACGATCAGCAAGATCCGCTACCTCGAGTCCGAGGACCTGGTCCACCCGCAGCGGACGCCGTCGGGGTACCGCAAGTTCTCGCGGGCGGACGTCAGCCGGCTGCGGTACGTGCTGACCGCGCAGCGCGACCACTACCTGCCGCTGCGGGTGATCAAGGACCACCTGGACGCGCTGGACCGCGGTGAGCCGCTGCCCGGCACCGGTGGCGCGTCGGCGCCGCTGCCCCCTGCCTCGACCGAGGAGGGGGCGACGGCGCCGTTGACCGCCGAGCAGTTCGCCCGGGCCGCCGGGCTGGAGCCCGAGCAGCTCGCCGACTGCGTGCAGTTCGGCTTGCTGAGCACCGACGCCGACGGGCGGCACCCCGCCGCGGACCTCCCCATCGCCCGGGCGGCGGCGGGGCTGGCCCGGCACGGCATCGAGCCGCGGCACCTGCGCGTCTACCGCAGCGCCGTGGAGCGCGAGGCCGGGCTCGTCGAGCAGCTCGTGGCCCCCGTCCTGCGGGCGCGGTCGGAGGAGGCCCGGACGCGGGCCACCGAGAAGCTCCAGGAGCTCGCCGCGCTCTCCGCGCAGCTGCACACGGCCCTGCTCGAGACGCGCCTGCGCGACCTCCTGCGCCCCTGAGGGCGGCGTACCGTGGACGCCGTCCGCGCCCGACCGACGTCCCGGCAGTCGCCGGCCGCCTGTCCGTTCCGCCCGCCCGACCGCGGGCCGCAGCCGAGGGAGCAGCCATCGTGCAGGAGCTTCGAGTCGTCGGTGTCCGCGTCGAACTGCCCGGCAACCAGCCGATCCTGCTGTTGAAGGAGACGCAGGGCGAGCGCTACCTGCCGATCTGGATCGGCGCGGTCGAGGCAGCGGCGATCGCCTTCGAGCAGCAGGGCGTGCGTCCCGCCCGGCCGATGACCCACGACCTGCTCCGGGAGGTGGTGCGGGCCCTCGGCGCCGAGCTGGAGGCGGTCAACATCACCGAGATGCGCGACGGCATCTACATCGCCGAGCTGGTCTTCGGCGACGACCGGGTGGTCAGCGCCCGCCCCTCGGACGCCGTGGCGCTCGCCGTCCGGACCGGGGCGCCGATCTTCGGTGCCGAGGACCTGCTGGACGAGGTGGGCATCGAGATCCCCGACGAGCAGGAGGACGAGGTCGAGAAGTTCCGCGAGTTCCTCGACCAGATCTCGCCGGAGGACTTCGGCGCCGGCTCCGGGTCCGGCGGGTCGGCCTAGCCGGTCGACCCCGACCCGGCACCCGCGCGGGGGGTGGGCGCCACGTGGGCCTTCGGGACCTATCGGCAGGCCGGTGCCCGACCATCACCCGAAATGGTGCTGGTGTGACGACACGCCGCCCCGCTCAGTTGACCGGCCTCCGGGCCCGGCCTACCGTCAGCGAACGACAACGGTGTGACATCTGAGGTCCGGGTGCGAAGCCGTCGACCTGCCGCTCAGGTGGCGGGACAGAGGAGGACGCTGGACGTGAGCGACCAGGGCAACGGCTCGCAGGGTCAGCTGTTCAGCGACGCCGCCGTCGGGGCGCCGCAGTACGACCAGGTCGACACCGACCTGGTCGGTTACCGCGGCCCGACCGCCTGTGCCGCTGCCGGCATCACCTACCGCCAGCTGGACTACTGGGCCCGCACCGGCCTGGTCTCCCCGTCGGTGCGCAGCGCCACCGGGTCGGGGACCCAGCGGCTGTACTCCTTCCGCGACATCCTGGTGCTCAAGGTCGTCAAGCGGCTGCTCGACACCGGCGTCTCGCTGCAGAACATCCGCAAGGCCGTCGACCACCTGCGCCAGCGCGGGGTGAAGGAGCTGGCCAACGTCACGCTGTTCTCCGACGGTGCGACGGTGTACGAGTGCACCTCCGCGGAGGAGGTCGTCGACCTGCTGGCCGGCGGTCAGGGCGTCTTCGGGATCGCCGTCTCCGGTGCGCTGCGGGAGCTCTCCGGTGAGCTGGCGGAGCTGCCGGCCGAGCGGATCGACGGCGGCCAGGTCGTGCCGACCGACGACGAGCTCTCGATGCGCCGCCGGCGCCGGGCCGCCACCGCCTAGATCGCCGGTGCGCGGTTCCGAGGCCCGGAACTGCGCATCAGCGCACAGCCTTGCCGGGCCGGGCGTCCGGTCGGGAAACGGTCTGCCGCTGGTAGCGTCGCGGCAGTGACCGACTGCGCTGCCGGTGCCGTGGACGAGCCGTCGGGGGAGACCCTCGCGCCGCTCGCCGGGCCGCTGCCCGCCCTGACCGCCCTGGACGTCGCTGGTTCGTTCGCCGGCCGCCACATCGGGCCACGCCCGGGCGACACCGCCGCGATGCTCGAGGTCGTCGGGCACCCGTCACTGGAGTCGCTGGTCGACGCCTGCGTGCCCGAGGGGGTGCGCGACCGTGAACCGCTCGCTCTCCCGCCGGCCGAGGACGAGGCCGCGGTGCTGGGCCTGCTGCGCGAGCGGGCGGCGGCCAACGAGGTCTTCACCTCGATGATCGGCCTGGGGTACCACGGCACGGTCACCCCGCCGGTGATCCAGCGGACGGTGCTGGAGAACCCTGCCTGGTACACCGCCTACACGCCGTACCAGCCGGAGATCAGCCAGGGGCGGCTGGAGGCGCTGATCAACTTCCAGACGACGGTCGCCGACCTCACCGGCCTGCCGGTCGCCGGCGCCTCGATGCTCGACGAGGCCACCGCCGCGGCCGAGGCGATGACCCTGGTCCGCCGCGCCGGCCGCGCGAAGGCCGACGCGGTGTTCGTGGTCGACGCCGACACGCTGCCGCAGACCCTGGGCGTGCTGCGGACCCGTGCCGAGCCGCTGGGCATCCGGCTGCACGTCACCGACCTGTCGGACGGCTGGCCCACGGATCTCCCCGAGGCGGGGGCGTTCGGCGTGCTGCTGTCCTATCCGGGGGCCAGCGGCGCGGTCCGCGACCACCGGGCGCTCGCCGCGGCCGCGCACGAGGCGGGGGCCGCGGTGGTCGTCGCCGCCGACCTGCTCGCGCTGACGCTGCTGGAGGCGCCGGGGGAGTGGGGGGCCGACGTCGCCTGCGGGACGACCCAGCGCTTCGGCGTCCCGATGGGCTACGGGGGCCCGCACGCCGGCTACCTGTCGGTGCGCGAGGGCCTGGCCCGGCAGCTGCCCGGCCGCCTGGTGGGCGTCTCGGTGGACGCCGACGGCGACGTCGCCTACCGGCTCGCGCTGCAGACCCGCGAGCAGCACATCCGCCGTGAGAAGGCGACCAGCAACATCTGCACCGCCCAGGTGCTGCTGGCCGTGATGGCCGGCGCGTACGCGGTCTACCACGGCCCCGAGGGGCTGGCCGCGATCGCGGCGCGGGTGCACCGCAGCGCCACCGTGCTGGCCGGCTGGCTGACCGCCGGCGGCCTGCGCCTGGTGCACGAGTCCTTCTTCGACACCGTCTGCGTCTCCGTGCCCGGCCGGGCGGCGGAGGTGGTCGCGGCCGCCGCGCAGCGCCGGATCAACCTGCGCCTGGTCGACGCGGACACGGTCGCCGTCGCCTGCGACGAGACGACGACGCCGGCGACCCTGCGCGACGTCGCCGCGGCGTTCGGCGTGCCCGCGGACGACGCGGGCCTGGCCGACGACGGCATCGACGCGCTGCCGCCGCAGCTGCGTCGCCGGACGCCGTTCCTCACCCACCCGGTCTTCTCCACGCACCGCTCGGAGACCGCGATGCTGCGGTACCTGCGCCGGCTCAGCGACAAGGACCTGGCGCTGGACCGCACGATGATCCCGCTGGGCTCGTGCACGATGAAGCTCAACGCCGCCACCGAGATGGCCGCGATCACCTGGCCGGAGTTCGCGAACCTGCACCCGTTCGTGCCTGCCGACCAGGCCCGCGGCTACGCCCGGCTGATCGAGGAGCTGTGCGCCGGCCTGGCCGAGGTCACCGGGTACGCCGCGGTGAGCGTGCAGCCGAACGCCGGGTCGCAGGGCGAGTTCGCCGGGCTGCTGGCCATCCGCGGTTACCACCGCAGCCGGGGCGAGGAGCTGCGCGACGTCTGCCTGATCCCCAGCTCGGCGCACGGCACGAACGCGGCCAGCGCCGTGATGGCGGGCATGCGGGTGGTCGTGGTGGCCTGCGACGAGGCGGGCAACGTGGACCTGGCCGATCTGCGGGCCAAGCTGGACCAGCACGCCGAGCGGCTGGCGGCGATCATGATCACCTACCCCTCGACCCACGGCGTCTTCGAGACCGAGATCCGGGAGATCTGCGCCGCCGTGCACGACGCCGGCGGCCAGGTCTACGTCGACGGCGCGAACCTCAACGCCATGGTGGGGCTCGCGCGGCCCGGTCGGTTCGGCTCCGACGTCAGCCACCTGAACCTGCACAAGACCTTCTGCATCCCGCACGGCGGCGGCGGCCCCGGCGTCGGGCCCATCGGCGTCCGCGAGCACCTGGTGCCGTTCCTGCCCGGGCACCCGGTGGTGGACACCGGCACCTCCGGTCCGGTCGTCTCCGCCGCCCCCTGGGGCTCGGCGGACATCCTCCCGATCTCCTGGGCCTACATGCGGCTGATGGGCCCGGACGGCCTGACCCGGGCGACCCAGCACGCGATCCTGGCCGCCAACTACCTGGCGGCCCGGCTGCGCGAGCACTACCCGGTGCTCTACACCGGGAGGAACGGGCTGGTGGCCCACGAGTGCATCCTCGACATCCGCCCGCTGACCAAGGCCACCGGCGTCACCAACGACGACATCGCCAAGCGGCTGATCGACTTCGGCTTCCACGCGCCGACGATGAGCTTCCCCGTCGCCGGCACGCTCATGGTCGAGCCCACCGAGAGCGAGGACAAGGCGGAGCTGGACCGGTTCGTCGACGCGATGGTGCACATCCGCGGAGAGATCGAGAAGGTCGCCACCGGCGAGTACGACCGGGAGGACAACCCGCTGCGCAACGCCCCGCACACCCTCCAGATGGTCGCGGGGGAGTGGGGCCGGCCGTACCCGCGCAGCGAGGCGGTGTTCCCGGTGCCGGCGCTGCGGGGCCGCGGCTACCTCAGCCCGGTGCGCCGCATCGACCAGGCCTACGGTGACCGGAACCTGGTCTGCTCGTGCCCGCCGCCGGAGGCGTTCGCCGAGCCGGAGCCGCGGGAGGTGCCCGGCGCCGCGCCCGGCCGGGGCCAGGGGGCGCCCGACGACCTGGGGACCACCGCCGACGTCGTGGGCGCCGCCCGCTGAGACGCCGAGCCCCCCGCCGGACGGGCGGGGGCTCGGGTGGTGCCGCGGGGCGCGCGAGGGCGGGCGGCCCGCTATGCGCCCACGAGCTCCGGCGCCAGCCAGACGTGGTGGTCGGGAACGGCCTGGCCGTCGGGCAGCAGCTCGCCGTCGTCGTCGAACAGGACGACGCCGTTGCAGAGCAGCCGCCACCCCTGCTCGGGGTGGCTGCGCACGACGGCGGCGAGGTCGCGCGCCTCGCTGGCGGGCTCGGGGCACGGGGTGCGGTGGGTGCACATGGGAGCTCACATCCGTTCGCCGGGGAAGCCGGCAGTCACTGGCGGTACTCGTCCGATCACCGGACACTGACAGTGTCGGCACGTCGGTGGCCCCAGGTCACGTGAGGCACGTCACAACCTCACCCGTCCGGGTGGGCACTTCCTGCCATGGCGGTTGCCGGGTGCGGGTGGGTGCGCCGGTGCCGGCGGCGTGACGGGTGGTCAGAGCTTGCGGAGCAGGACCCGGCGGACCGAGTGGTCGGCGGACTTCTGCAGCACCAGGCGGGCGCGGGACCGCGTGGGCGCGATGTTGTCCCGCAGGTTCGGGCCGTTCACCGCCGACCAGATGCCCAGGGCGGTCTCCCGCGCCTGGTCGTCGGTGAGATCGGCGAAGCGGTGGAAGTAGGCGGTGGCGTCGCGGAACGCCGTCCGGCGCAACGCCAGGAACCGCTCGACGTACCAGCGCTGGATGTCGGCCTCGGCGGCGTCGACGTAGACGGAGAAGTCGAAGAAGTCCGACAGGAAGATGTCCGGTGCGGAACCGTCCGTGCGGCGTCCGGCCTGCAGCACGTTGAGCCCCTCGAGCACGAGGATGTCCGGTCGGTCGACCGCCTGCACCCGCCCGGGCACGATGTCGTAGGACTGGTGGTCGTACACCGGCGCGAACACCTCCTCGCGGCCGGACTTCACGTCGGCCAGGAAGCGCAGCAGCGCCCGGCGGTCGTAGCTCTCCGGGAACCCCTTGCGACCGAGCAGGCCCCGCTCCTGCAGGACCGCGTTGGGGAGGAGGAAGCCGTCGGTGGTCACGAGGTCGACCCGGGGGGCGCCGGGCGTGGCGGCGAGCAGCGTCTGCAGCAACCGGGCGGTGGTGCTCTTGCCGACGGCGACGCTGCCGGCGACGGCGATGACGAACGGCACCTTGGCGGTGGTGTCGCCGAGGAACTCGCTCTGCGCGGCCCACAGCCGGCGGCTGGCCGTCACGTGCAGGCTCAGCAGCCGGGCCAGCGGCAGGTAGACGGTGGCCACCTCGTCCAGGTCGATGCGGTCACCCAGCGAGGCCAGGTCCTCCAGCTCGGCCGCGTCCAGCGGCAGGCTCGAGCCCGCCGCGAGCGCCCGCCACGAGTCGCGGTCGAACACCGCATAGGGCGAGATGGAGCCTCGAGTCCCAGCCGTCACGCGCCCCATCGTGCCGCCCGCCCCGGAGGCGGCGTGCGCGCGGGTCACCCGGGCGGGTGCCCGGGGGCCGGCAGGGGCCCGCCGGCCCGGGCTCGGTCTAGTGTTCTCGCGTGCCCACCCGTCCGGGAGTGCTCGAGTGCATCGAGCGCTACTTCGCCGTCGCGCCCCAGCGGGAGGCGCGGATCGAGGCCGCCGGGGCGCTGGAGGTCCCGCTCGCCGATCCCGCCTGGCCCTACCCGGCCCGCCCGCGCCGTGACGCCGGCGAGGTGACCGTCGAGGACGTGCGCGCCGCGATCGCGCTGCAGCAGGCCGCGGGCGTGCCGGCGGCGCTGGAGTGGATCCCGGAGTGCTCGCCGGAGGTCGTCGTCGCCGTCCGCGCCGCCGGGATGACCGTCGAGGAACTGCCGCTGCTCGTGGCTGCCGACCCCGTCGACGTCGTCCTCCCGACCGGGGTCCGGCTCTTCCTCGTCGGTGCCGACGACCCCGAGCTGGCGCACTACCAGCACGTCGCCGCGCTCGCGTTCGCCCATCCCGGCGGCGCCGCCGAGGTGCCGGAGGTGCCACTGGAGTCGTCGGCGGAGGCGCAGCGGCGTACCGACGTCCTGCGCGAGCGGATCGCCGACGGTCGGACGGTGATGATGGTCGCCATCGACCACGGCCAGCCGGTCGCGGTCGGCTCCCACCAGCCCGTCGACGTCGACGGCACCGAGGTCAGCGAGATCGTCGGGGTGGCGACGGTGCCGCGGTTGCGCGGCCGCGGGCTGGGCGCCGGCGTCGCCTCGGCGCTGGCCGCGCACGCCCGGGAGACGGCGGAGCTGGTCTTCCTGGCCGCCGGTGACGACGACGTGGCCCGAGTGTACGAGCGCATCGGGTTCGCCCGCGTCGCGACCACGGCCGTGGCCGAGCTGCCGCAGGACTGAGGCCCTCGGCTCACGAGTCGCGCGCCGAGGGCAGCCGGGCCGCCGCGGCGTCCAGGGCGGCGCGGGCTTCGTCGTAGCCCACCGACGCCGGTACCTCGCTGAGCAGGACCACCACCTTCCGCCCGATCACCCCGACCGAGTGCAGGTGGCGGTTGCCGTCGACGCAGCACATCCAGCCCTGCTTGACCGCCGGGCGCCCGGGGACGGTCCCGAAGATGCCGAACTCCTGGTCGAAGCCGTCGGCCGCCGTGGGTGTGGCCAGCCGCATCCACGCCAGCAACGCCGACGCGTCGGCAGGGTGGGCGAGCGTGGGGAGCAGCGACAGGAACCGGGCCAGGTCGCGTGCGCTGGTCAGCGTCTGGCCCCACTGCCCGGGCACCGCTGGGGGGCTGGTGGCGGTCAGGCCGTACCGCTCGGCGACGTCCACCACCATCCGCGGCCCGCCGTAGCGCACCCACAGCTGCGAGGCGGCGGGATCGTCGGACCGCCGGATCATCGCCTGCAGCAGGGCGAAGTCCTCGCGGTCCAGCGCGAGGCGACCCGCCCGCGCGCGGTGCAGGATGTCGGCGGCCATGAAGAGCTTCACCATCGACGCCCCGGGGATCGGGCGCTGCGCCACCTCCCCGTTGTCCGCGCGGTGGGCGGCCACCCTGGCCGCGGCCGCCTCGGCCGAGCGGGGGGAGCGGTCGCCCGGTAGCTCCGGCTGCCGTGCCACCGCCACGGCGAGCGTCCCCCCGGGCACCCCGTAGGCGTCGACCACGGCGGAGACGACCTCCTCCGGCGACGCCCCCCGCGCCCCGGCGGGGGCCGGGGCGAGCACGGCGGCCACGAGCGCGGCGACCAGGAGCGCCGGGAACACGCTGACCAGGAGCCCGGCGCGGGGGAAGCGGTGCGCACGCGGCAGGCCGGTCGCGCCCGGGTGGCCGGAGGACGTCGTCGACATGCGGGTGCGGTACCCACCGGGCGACGGTCGTTCAACGTTCGACCACCTGGTGGTGGTGCGTCCTCGCGGTGCGGAGGTACCCGGGTGCGGACCGGTCAGCTCTGCTCGTAGGTGACGACCAGAGTGGCCCGTGCGAGCGTGTGGAAGAAGAGGTTGAACCCGAGCACCGCCGGGGTGGTGTCACCGTCGACGTCCAGCTGGTCGGTGTCGACGGCGTGCACCACCACGAAGTAGCGGTGCGGCCCGTGCCCGGCCGGGGGAGCCGCACCCACGTACCCGGCGAAGCCGCCGTCGTTGCGCAGCTGCACCGCGCCGTCGGGGAGCTGCGGGGCGTCCTTGTCGCCGGCGCCCGAGGGCAGCTCCGTCACCGACGCCGGGATGTTCGCCACCGCCCAGTGCCAGAAACCGCTGGCCGTCGGCGCATCGGGGTCGAAGACGGTGACGGCGAAGCTGCGGGTGCCGTCGGGGAAGCCCGACCACGACAGCTGGGGGGAGCGGTCCTCGCCGCCGGCGCCCATGACACCGCTGACGTGGGGCATCGGCATCGTCTGCCCGTCGGACACGTCGCTGCTGGTCACGGTGAAGCCCGGCACCTGCGGCAGGAAGTCGTAGGGGTTGGGCGGGGTGGGCCGGTCGGCCATGGTGGTCCTCTCCCTCGGTAGCGGTGCGACGGCTGGCGGGTCCGCCGGAGCGTCCCCCCGTCGGACCCTAGGCAGCCACGCCTCGCGGCGCCCGTCGGACCGGTGCCGGCACGCAGCCGTCGTCGTCCCGACACGTGCGCGACGCCGGTCGCCGGTAGCGTCGCCGGCGTGTCCACCTCACGATCGGTCGGTCTCCCGGATGGCGTCCGGGCCTGCCTGTTCGACCTCGACGGGGTCCTCACCCGGACCGCGACGGTGCACATGGCGGCCTGGAAGCGGACCTTCGACGACTTCCTGCGGGCGCGTGACCCCGCGGCCCCCGAGTTCACGCAGGACGACTACAACCGGTACGTCGACGGCAAGCCCCGCGCCGACGGGGTCCGCGACTTCCTCGCCAGCCGCGGCATCGTCCTGCCCGAGGGCGAGCGGGGAGACGCCTGGGACGTGGCGACCGTGCAGGGAGTGGCCGGGCGGAAGAACGAACTGATCCTCGCGGAGCTGGCCGAGCACGGTGTCGAGGTGTACGAGGGATCGGTGCGCTACCTGCGCGCGGTGAAGGAGGCGGGCCTGGTCACCGCGGTGGTCACCGCCTCGGCCAACGGCGAGCAGGTGGTCGCCGCCGGCGGGTTCGCCGACCTGATCGACACCCGGATCGACGGCGTCGTCGCGCGGGAGCGGGGGCTTCCGGGCAAGCCGGCCCCGGACACCTTCCTCGCCGCTGCCCGCGCCCTCGAGGTCCCCCCGGAGGAGGCCGTCGTGTTCGAGGACGCCCTGGCGGGGGTGGCCGCCGGCCGGGCGGGTGGGTTCGGCTACGTCGTCGGCGTCGACCGCGTCGGGCACGCCGACGGCCTCCGCGCCGCCGGGGCGCACGTGGTCGTCGCCGACCTCGCCGAGCTGCTGGAGCGGACGTGAGCCCACGCGGAGGCGCGGCACCGGTCAGGACGGCGGCGAGCGCCGGTGAGGAGCAGAAGTGACGGAGGGGCGGGGAGTCTTCCCGGTCGAACCGTGGGCGCTCACCGAGGTCGGGCTGGACCACGACAGCCTCGGGGTGCACGAGTCGGTGTTCGCCCTGGCGAACGGGCACCTGGGGCTGCGCGGTTCGCTAGAGGAGGGCGAGCCGGTCGTCGTCCCGGGCACCTACCTCAACGGCTTCTTCGAGGAGCGGCCGCTGCCCTACGCCGAGGCCGGCTACGGCTTCCCGGAGATGGGGCAGACCGTGGTCAACGTGACCGACGGCAAGCTGATCCGGCTCCTGGTGAAGGACTCGCCACTGGACCTGAACTACGGCGAGATCATCGACCACCGGCGCACCCTCGACCTGCGCGCCGGGGTCCTCCGCCGGTCGACCGAGTGGCGTGCGCCCAGCGGCCGGACCGTGCGGATCACCAGCACCCGCCTGGTCTCCCTGGTCCGGCGCTCGATCGCCGCCATCGAGTACCAGGTGGAGGTCACCGACGACCTCGGCGACCTCTACGTCGCGCTGCAGTCCGACCTGCTGGCCAACGAGGAGGGCCCGTCCCACGGCGACGGCGATCCGCGCGCAGCCGCGGCCCTCGCCCACCCGCTGGAGTGCGAGCTCGCCGCCGCTCGCGGCCGCCGGGCCGTGCTGGTCCACCGCACCCGCCGCAGCCGGCTGCGCATGGCCGCCGGCATGGACCACCTCATCGAGGTGCCCGACAGCTGCACCGAGGACGTCGAGGCCGTCGGGGACCTGGCCCGGTACACCCTGGCCGCCCGCATCCCGCCCGGCGGGTCGCTGAAGCTGGTCAAGTTCCTCGCCTACGGCTGGTCGTCGCGCCGCTCCAGCGCCGCGCTGCGCGACCAGGTGGAGGGAGCGCTGGCGACGGCCAAGCTCGGCGGCTTCGAACGCCTCCTGCGGGAGCAGCGCGAACTGCTGGCGCAGCACTGGGACGAGGCCGACGTCGAGATCGAGGGGGACGACGAGCTGCAGCAGGCGGTGCGGGTGGGCATGTTCCACGTCCTGCAGGCCGGGCTGCGCGGCGAGCGGCAGGCCATCCCCGCCAAGGGGCTCACCGGCCCGGGCTACGACGGGCACACGTTCTGGGACACCGAGACCTACGTGCTGCCCGTGCTCACCTACACCGCGCCGCACGCGGCCCGGGATGCGCTCATCTGGCGGCACACCACGCTCGGACTCGCCCGGGAACGGGCCCGGGTGCTCGGTCTGCGCGGGGCCGCGTTCCCGTGGCGGACGATCCGGGGCGAGGAGACCTCGGGCTACTGGCCGGCCGGCACGGCGGCCTTCCACATCAACGCCGACATCGCCGACGCCGTCGTCCGGTACCACCACGCGACCCTCGACGACGCGTTCGACCGGGACTACGGCACCGAGCTGCTCGTCGAGACCGCCCGGCTCTGGGCGTCGCTGGGGCACTTCGACGCCGAGCACGGTTTCCGGATCGACGGGGTGACCGGGCCGGACGAGTACACCGCCGTCGTGGACAACAACGTCTACACGAACCTCATGGCGCAGCGGAACCTGCGTGAGGCCGCCGCCGCGGTGCGCCGGCAGCCGGCGGTGGCCGACCAGCTCTCGGTGACCGACGAGGAGGTGGCGGAGTGGCTGCGGGCGGCGTCGTTGATGGCGGTGCCCTACGACACCCAGCGCGGCGTCCACATGCAGTCCGACGGGTTCACCCACCACGAGGAGTGGAACTTCCCGGCCACGCCGCAGGAGCACTACCCGCTGCTGCTGCACTACCCCTACTTCGAGCTGTACCGGAAGCAGGTGGTCAAGCAGGCGGACCTGGTGATGGCCCTGCACCTGCGGGGTGACGCGTTCACCCTCGAGGAGAAGATCGCGGACTTCGCCTACTACGAGCCGCGCACCACCCGCGACTCGTCGCTGTCGGCCACCCAGCAGGCCGTCGTCGCCGCCGAGACCGGACACCTGGAGCTCGCCCACCAGTACTGGGCCGAGGCGGCGCTCACCGACATCCAGAACCTGCACCACAACTCCGGCCACGGGCTGCACATCGCCTCGCTCGCGGGTGGATGGACCGTCGCGGTCGCCGGGTTCGGCGGGCTGCGCGACCACGGCGGCCAGCTCTCCTTCGCGCCACGGCTGCCGGAGGGGATCACCCGGCTGCGGTTCCGCGTCGTCTACCGCGGCCGCAAGCTCACCGTCACGGTGGAGCGCGAGCGGGCCACCTACCGGCTGGTCGACGGGGACCCGCTGGAGATCAGGCACCACGGGCGGCAGATCCGCATCGACCACGACGACGTGGTGCTCGAGCTCCCGCCCGCCCCCGAGGTCGCCCCGGTGCACCAGCCGCCGGGCTGCGAGCCACGCCGCCGCGCGCGCGGCTGACGGCACCGCACGCCGCCGATCCCGATCGAGCCTGCGCTGCACCCGGTTCGACCGTTATCCCCAACACAGCACCGGTTGACACCGTGGTTCAGCCGAGCAGCCACCTCGCGCCCACGACGAGAGCACCGACGTCGACGAGCAGGAAGACGCCCACCCAGACGACCGCGGGCAACGGGGTCAGCCGGGCGAGCTGGTCGGCGTCGGAGTCCGGTGCACCGCGCCGGCGCCGGGCACGCTGGAGCTCGAGCACGGCGCGGGGCGCGGCCAGCAGGAGGAACCACGTGGCGACCGCCGCGAACGCCGCCTGGCCCGCCGGCGGCAGCCACCACGTCGCGGCGAAGACGATCGCGCCGGTGACGAGCACCGACCACAGCCCGAACCAGTTGCGGATCTGGACCAGCAGCAGGGCCAGCAGCAGGAGGAGCGCCCAGAGCAGCCCGACGGCGTGCCCGGTGGAGAGCAGGGCGGCCGCGCCGAGCCCGAAGAGGGCCGGCCCGGTGTAGCCGGCGGCGCAGGTGAGGACCATGCCCAGCCCCGTGGGCCGACCCGCGGAGACGGTCAGGCCGGAGGTGTCCGAGTGGAGCCGGATGCCGGCGAGCCGCCGTCCGGCCGCCAGGGCCACCAGGCCGTGGGCGCCCTCGTGGGCGATCGTCACCACGTTGCGGGCGGGCCGCCAGAGGGCGGGGGAGAGCACGAGCAGCGCAGCGACCGCGGCGGTGGCGAGCAGCACGGTCGTCGAGAGGTCCGGGACCGTCGCCGTCACGCGGGCCCAGAAGCGGGCGAGGACCTCCACGCCCGGGAGTCAACCGCACGGACCTGCCGGAGCCGGGGGAGCGGCCGAGGTGTCGGGCGAGGCAGGGCTCACACCGCCACGGGGGACCCGTCGGCCCCGCTCCCGGGCGATGCTGGGTGCATGACGACGACCACCGCCGTCACCCGGGACGACCTCCCGGTGACGGTGTCCTTCACGCGGCGCGCCGACCCGGCGCACGCGCGCGAGATGACGGCGTGGATCCGCGCCGGTCTCAGCATGGCGGAGAGCTTCCCCGGCTTCCTCGGTGGCGGCTGGGTCCGCTCCCGGCGTGACGCCGACGAGTGGCACATGCTCGCCCGGTTCGCCGACCAGCCCGCGCTGGCCGCCTGGGAGGCATCCTCGGAACGCCAGTGGTGGCTGCGGTCCGCCCAGGGCCTGGCCGAGGTCACCCGCACCGAGCGGCGCACCGGCATCGAGGGCTGGTTCGACTCGCCGGTCGCGGAGGAGGTGCGTCCCGCACCGGCGCCGGCTGCCCCACCGCGGTGGAAGCAGGCGGTGACCATCTGGCTGGTCTTCTTCCCGGTGAACCTGCTGGCCACCGTGACGCTGGGAGCGGCGCTGGCGGAGGCCCACGTGGTGCTGCGGGTGCTCGTCGTGACCCTCGCGCTCACGCCGGTCATGACCTACCTGCTGCTGCCCTGGATCACCGCCCGGCTGCAGTGGTGGCTGCAGGGCCGGCGCTGGCGGGAGCGGTAGGGGCTGCGCGCCGTCACGAGCCGTCAGTTGCCCGGCTTGACCGCCTTGCCGCGTTCCTGCTCGGCCTCGTCGGCCTCGTAGGCGCCGGGGACCGCCCGCGCACCGCCGTCGTCGCCCGTACCCGGCGTCAAGGGCCGATCGGTGAGGTTCGCCGGCCCGGGGGAGGGGGTGCCACCCGGCTCGCGCTGCTCGTCGGTGTCGGGTCGTTCCTCGGTCACGGCATCCTCCAGGGCTCGGCAGCACGGTCCGCGGACGCCTACCCCGACGCGGGCCCCGGGGAACCCGGCCCGAACGGTCAGGAATCGAGAAGCCCGGGTCCCGGGGCCGTCGCTCGCGTGCTGGGTGCGGGCAGCTCGCTCGCCGCGACGACCAGGAGGGAGCCGGGCCATGGCCACGCTGTCCACGGAGGAGCGCGCGGCGCTCAAGCAGCGCGCGGCAGAGGTGAAGAACGACCGTCGGCGCGGGACCGGCGAGGGGAAGGCCGCCGCCGACGCGCAGGACGTGCTGGACAAGATCGCCGAGATGCCGGCGCCCGACCGTGCGCTCGCCGAGCGGGTGCACGTCGTCGTCACCGCAGCCGTGCCGGAGGTGGCTCCGAAGCTCTGGTACGGCATGCCTGCGTACGCCCGGGGCGGGAAGGTGGTGTGCTTCTTCCGCAGCGGGCAGATGGACGGCACGCGGTACTCGGTGTTCGGCTTCAACGACACCGCGACGCTCGATGACGGCGGCATGTGGCCGACCTCCTGGGCGCTGACCGCGCTGGACGAGGCCGCCGAGGCGGAGATCACCGCGCTCGTGAAGCGGGCCGTGGGCTGATCGTCGCCGGCGGCGAGGCTCAGAGCAGCCCGGCGTCGTGCACCACGAGCGCGACCTGGACCCGGTTGGCCACCTTCAGCTTGGTCAGCAGCCGGGAGACGTGCGCCTTGACCGTCGCCACGCTCATGTAGAGCTCGGCGGCGATGTCGGCGTTGGAGAGCCCCCTCCCGACCGCCAGCGCCACCTCGTGCTCCCGCTCGCTCAGCCGGCCCAGCAGCGCACGGGCGCGGTCCCCGGCGTGGGGGGGGGGGGGGGGGGGGGGGGGGGGGGGGGGGGGGGGGCCCGGGGGGGGGGGGGGGGGGGCCCCCCCCCCGCGACGTGGGCCATCAGCTGCCGGGTCACGGTGGGGGAGAGCATCGGCTCGCCGTCGGCGACGCGGCGGACGGCGTCGACGATCGCCGCCGGCGGCGTGTCCTTGAGCAGGAACCCGCTGGCGCCCGCCCGCAGCGCGCGCAGCACGTGGTCGTCGGCGTCGAAGGTGGTCAGCACGATCACGTGCGGACCCCCGCCACGGGCCTGCAGCTGCTCGGTGGCGGTCAGCCCGTCCACGCGGGGCATCCGGATGTCCATGAGGACGACGTCGGCGGCGGCCGCCGCGACCGCGGCCGGCACCTCGTCGCCGTCGGCCGCCTCGCCGACCAGCCGCAGGCCCGGGGCGCCGCCCAGGACCATCGCCAGCGCCGCGCGCACCAGCGGATCGTCGTCCACGACGAGCACCCGGACGTCGGGGGCCCCGTCGGTCACGCGACACCCGCCGGCGTCGGCCAGGGGAGCCGGGCGCACAGGCGGAACCCGCCCTCGGGCGTCCAGCCGTGCTCGAGGGTGCCCCCGGCCAGGCTGACGCGCTCGAGCAGGCCGACCAGCCCCGTGCCGCTGCCCGGGAGCGGTGGTGCCTCCCCGCCCACGCTCAGCGGGTTGCCCACCTCCACGGTGAGCCCGTCCGCCGGGGAGCCGTCGACGAGGACGTCGGCGACGGCGCCGGGTGCGTGCTTGCGGACGTTGGTCAGGCCCTCCTGCACCACGCGGTAGGCGGCGCGCCCGGCCGCCGCGGGGACCGCCGCGAGGTCGGGGACCCGGTACCGCGCTCGCACCCGCAGACCCGCCCGCCGGCACTCCTCGACCAGCGCCGGGAGGTCACCCAGCGTCGGCTGGGGGCGTTCCACCGCTCCGGGCTCGGCCTCCTCGCGCAGGACCCCGATCACCTCGCGCAGGTCCTCCAGGGCCTGTCGGGCACTGGCGCGGACCACCCCGGCCGCGCCCGCACGAACATGCCCCAGGCGATGGCGGCGGCGGTCACGACGACGCACAGCGCCGTGAACACCGGCCAGGGGATCTCCGGGTCGGGGCGCAGCCGCACGTAGACCGACAGCGCGGCGAAGTTCGCCGCGGCGACGACCACCACGGTCTGCCAGGTGCGGTGGACGGCCACGGTGAACAGGCCGGTCAGGACCGCGATGGCCGCCATGTCGGAGAACGTCCCGATCGCGGCGAGGACCAGCGCGACGCCGACGGGCCACCGGCGCCGGCCCCACAGCAGCAGGCAGGCCAGCGTCCCTGCGACCAGGTCGGCGAGCAGGAGCGCGTCCGGGGGCGGGTCCCGGCGGTTCGCGGCCTCGGCGAGGAAGATCAGCCCCAGGCCCAGCGAGAGCAGGAACAGCGAGATGTCGACGACCCAGTCGCGCACCGAGCGTCGTACCCGGCGGTGCGACGGCGCGGTCCCCGTGCTGGAGGAGAGGGAGTCGGCGAGGAGGAGGGCCGGCACCAGTGACGGGTGGTCCACGCCGGGGGGCCGCATCCCCTCCCGGTCGGTCACCGCGCTCACGGCGTCAGGCTACGGGCGGAAAGGCCCGTCGCGGCACCGACGAAGGTCGACGTCCCGCTCGCCGGGGGCAGACCTAGGTCGGGGGATCGCCGACCGGCGGCCGATGCCGGTGGGACGGCCCGGGCGACAGGGTGAACCGGTGATCGAGATCCAGCACCTGACCCGGAGGTACGGCACGCAGCTGGCCGTCTCCGACGTGTCCTTCAGCTGCCCACCCGGCACCGTCACCGGGTTCCTCGGCCCCAACGGGGCGGGCAAGAGCACCACGCTGCGCGCGCTGTGCGGGCTGGCCGAGCCCACCGCCGGCTCCGCCACCATCGCCGGCCGCCGCTACCGGGAGCTGCCCAACGCCGGGCGGCACGTCGGGGTCCTGCTCGACGCCGGAGCGCAGCACTCCGGGCGGACCGGGCGCGAGGTGCTCACCCTCTCGGCCATGGTCCTCGGCGTGCCGCGGTCCCGGGTCGGCGAGGTGCTGGAGCTGGTCGGGCTCGCCGGGCCGGCGGCCGGAAAGCGGGTGGGGAAGTACTCGCTGGGCATGCGGCAGCGGTTGGGGCTGGCCGGGGCGCTGTGGGCGACCCGCAGGTCCTGGTGCTCGACGAGCCGGCCAACGGGCTCGACCCGGAGGGCATCTTCTGGATGCGCGGGCTGCTGCGCGGGTTCGCCGACCGCGGCGGCACGGTGCTGCTCTCCTCGCACCTGCTGCGCGAGGTGGAGGCGGTCGCCGACCGGCTGGTGGTCATCGCCGGTGGCCGGCTGGTCGCCTCGGGGACCAAGGAGGAGCTGCTGGCCGGTGCGGGCACCGTCGTCCGGGCTCGCGAACGGGGGGCGCTCCAGCAGGCCCTCGCCTCGTCGGGGATCGACGTCGACCCGGCCGAGGACGGCGCTCTCCTGGCCGGCGCCGACCCCGAGGCCGTCGGCCTGGCGGCCGCCCGCGCCGGGGTCCCCCTCCTGGAGCTGCGGCCGGCCTCCGGCGCGGGGCTCGAAGAGCTCTTCCGCTCGCTCACCCACGCCGGCGAGCCCGCCGGCGCCGTCTCGACCCCCGCCCCGGTGCAGGAGGCCCACCCGTGACCACCACCGCTCCCGCTCCCGCCGTGCCGGCCGTCGACGTGCCGGCCCCGTCGCTGCCCACGCTGGTCGCCGTCGAGCTGCGCAAGGCCACGGACACCCGCGCCGGTGCCTGGCTCCTCGTGGGCATCGTGGCCCTGGCCCTCGCCGTCCCCGCCCTGATCCTGTTCTTCGGGGAGGCGCCGGAGAAGACGTTCACCGAGTACCTGGGCGCCGCCCACCTGCCGGTGGCCGTCCTGCTGCCGGTCGTCGGCATCCTGCTGGTCACCGGCGAGTGGTCGCAGCGCACCGCCCTGACCACCTTCGCACTGGTGCCGCAGCGCTCCCGCGTGCTGGTCGCCAAGATGGGGGCGGCGGTCCTGCTGGCGGTCCTCGGCGTGCTGGCCGGCGTTGCGGCCGCGGCCCTCGCCGCAGCGCTCACCCCGGTGCTCACGGACGACCCGACCTCGTGGTCGCTCGGGGCGGACCAGGTGGTCCAGGTGCTCCTGGTGCAGGTGCTCAACGTCCTCGTCGGGCGTCGCGTTCGGCCTGCTCCTGCTCAGCTCGCCGCTGGCGATCGTCCTCTACTTCGCCCTGCCGACGGCGTTCACCGTGCTGGTGACCACGGTGGGGGCGCTGGACTGGGTGCGTGACTGGCTGGACCTGTCGACGACCACGGGCCCCATGTACGTGGGCGAGCTCGACGGGCAGGGCTGGCTGCAGGTCGGCACCTCGGCGGTGCTGTGGCTGCTCGCGCCCCTGGTGGCCGGGTGGCTCCGCGTGCTGCGCAGCGAGATCGCCTGATGCACCGGTGCCGGGGGCGCTGCTCGGCAGCACCCCCGGCGTGCCGGTCGCGGCGACCACGGGGGGACACGTGGCTCGGATGGTGGAGCGGGTCCTGCGCGGTCAGCTCTCGCGGGTGAGCAGCCAGCGGGCGAACGCCGCATCCTCGTGCAGCTCCGTCCGCCAGCGCACCGACAGCCGGAAGGCCCCCGGCGGCACGACCAGCAGCGGGCTCGCGTCGGTGGCGGCGTCGTCGGCCAGCTCGCCGGAGTCCGGGGTCGGGCCGGGGGACTCGGGCAGGAGGAACGCGCCGTCCTCACCCGTTCCGTCCAGCGCCGCGCTGATGAAGGCCAGCCGGCCGCTGGGGACGGACACCACGTCGCCGACCTGGTCACCGGCCTCGGGGAAGCCCAGCGCGGCGTCCAGGGTGCCCCGGTAGTCGCTCGCGGCCGCCTGGACGACGGCGATGCTGCCGTCGTCGGCGCGGAACACCTCCAGCCAGCCCTCGTCGCCGACCTCGGGATCGGTCAGTACCAGCGCCGCGGTGCTCCCACCCAGCCGGACACCGGTCAGCTGGTAGTCCAGCTGCGGCGCCAGCGCCTCGTAACCCTGCTCGCTGAGGCCGCGCCAGTGCGGCAGCAGGTCGCTGTCGAGGGCGAGGAAGGGTTCGCCGTCGGTCCAGCAGCGGCCGACGTGGGTCCAGGTGCGAGGCATGGCCCGATCATCGTCCTCGTGCGCGCGTGCGGCCGCCGCTACGGTTCGGCAGATGTCGGCGCACAGGCTGGACCGGGACGAGGCGCGCGCGATCGCCGTGCGCGCCCAGCTGCTGGACGGCCGCCGCCCCGAGAGCCTGCTGGCGACGGTCCGGCACCTGACGCTGCTCCAGGTCGACCCCACAGCGGCGGTCGCGCCCAGCGCCGACCTGGTGGCCTGGAGCCGGCTCGGGAGCGGGTATCACCCGGAGCAGCTGACCCGGGCGCTCGAGGACCGCAGCCTCGTGGAGCACAACGCGCTGATCCGGCCGATGGAGGACATCGCGCTGCTGCTGGCCGGCATGGCCCGTTGGCCCAGCCGGGAGGCGCCGCGTGCGTGGCTCCGCGCCAACGAGTCGTTCCGGCGCGACGTCGTCGAGCGATTGCGCTCGTCGGGGCCGCTGCTCTCCCGGGAGATCCCCGACACGAGCTCGGTGCCGTGGGCCTCCACGGGGTGGACCCACGACCGCAACGTCACCCAGATGCTCGAGTTCCTCATGATGCGCGGCGAGGTCGCGATCGCGGGGCGGCGCGGCCGGCAGCGCCTGTGGGACGTCGCGGACCGGGTCTACCCGGCGGGGACGCCCGTCGTCCCGGAGGGCGAGGCCCGGCGCATCCGGGCCGAACGGCGGCTGCGGGCCCTGGGCATCGCACGCGGGAAGGGCGCCTCGGTGCCGGGTGAGCCGGTGGACGTCGGGGACGCGGGGGAGCCGGCCGTGGTGGAGGGGGTCCCGGGCGCGTGGCGGGTCGACCCCGAGGCCGTCGGGCGCCCGTTCCGGGGCCGCACCGCGCTGCTCTCCCCGTTCGACCGCCTCGTGCACGACCGGGTGCGCACGCAGGAGATCTTCGGCTTCGAGTACGTGCTGGAGATGTACAAGCCGAAGGCCCGTCGGCGCTGGGGCTACTTCGCCCTCCCGGTCCTGCACCACGACCGGCTCGTCGGGAAGCTGGACGTGGTCGCCGAGCGGTCGGCAGGGCGGCTCGTGGTGAACGAGCTCCACGAGGACGTCACGCTCACCCCTGCGGTCAGGGACGCGGTGCGGGCCGAGATCGAGGCGCTCGCCGGCTGGCTCGGGTTGGCCGTGGCCGCTCGCGGCTCCTGAGGTCAGGCGCCGTCGGCCGCGACGATCTCCTGCAACGCCCGGACGTGACCCCGGTAGGCGCGGCTGCCCTCGGTGGTCAACGCCAGCCACAGCCGGCTCCGAGCATCGCGGACAGCCTTTTCCTGTGTGACGTAACCAGCGTCGGCGAGCTGCCCCAGGTGCTTGCTGAGTGCGGACTTCGAGAGCCCCAGCTTCTCCTGCAGCACGGCGAACTCGACCTTCTGGGCCGCGCTGAGCATCGCGCAGATCCGTAGCCGGTGCGGAGCGTGGATCACCTCGTCGAAGGCCGGGGCGTCAGCGCTCATGCCCGTACTCGCGGACGTAGCGGTACCCGGTGACGAGGACGGCGCCGGCGACGACCGCGGCGCCGGGGAACCAGATCCACCAGGCGTCCGTGAACGCCTCCACCAGCCAGCAGGCCACGAAGGTGCCCAGGACGACGGTCAGGTACGCGACCATGTCGCGCAGCTTCACCGAGGCGCCGGACACCCCCTCCGGGTTGAACCAGTACCGGTGGGCGAGCAGGGCGCTGACGACCACGAGGGGGATCACGAGGGCGGCGGTCTTCGGAGGCAGCAGCTGCGCCAGGGCGACCCCGGCGACGACGGTGGCCATCACGACGAAGAACCACCGGGGGATGGGCGGGTATCGGACGGCTTCCTCGTCCTTCGCCAGCTGGGCGAGGGTGTCCCGGGCCTCCTGGGGCGACGGCGTCCGACCATTCGGTGTTTCCATATAGGAAACAATAGGGCAGAGTTTCCTTGATGGCAACACCGGCTCCTGCGTCGACCCGCGTCAGCATCAGGCGTAGCGGCGGCCCGCCATCGACTCGGTCCGCCTCGGTCATGACACTGGACCGGTGGCGAGGGCGGTGGACGTGCACGAGGCGAAGACGCACCTGCCCCGGCTGCTGGAGGCGGTCGAGGCGGGGGAGGACGTCGTCATCGCCCGCGCTGGCACGCCGGTTGCCCGCCTGGTCCGCGGCCGGCGTGCGCACCGATCGGCACGCACCGGGCTTTCTGCGGGGGCGGATGTGGATCGCGGACGACTTCGACGAGGCACCCGAGGCGGTGCTCGCCGCATGCCGTGGCGACGGCGGACCGTGACGCTGCGGCTCGACACCCACGTCCTGCTGTGGTCGCTGCCCGACGACCCGCGGCTCACCGCGACCATGCGCGAGGCCGGACTACGGCGCGATGGTGCTCGGGTAGTGGCCGTCGTGCCGACTAGTTGACATAACGTCGATTATCGGCGCGATAGAAGCCAGCTGCGAGAGGGGTCGGCGAGCCGGCGCAGCCGCCCCGGTCGGCCGATGTGGTGGCGCGTCCGCCGCTGGGTGTCGCTGCCGTATCGCCCGAGTCCAGGACCGGCGGCCAGAGGCCGGCGCGGCGAAGTCGGTGCACCGGCGGCACTGCGGTGGATCCTGGAATCGGTCGGTCGGCCGCCTGTGCGGGCCGGCGCTCGGTGCCACCTCGAGTCCGTCCGGCTCCCCCGATGTTGATCTTGCCGATGTTGATCTTGCACGCGGGTCGCGCTCTGCCCGCCGGGTGCTCCGGCGACGCGTCGACAGCCCGACGTTCGATCACCCCCCCCACCACCCTCCCCGTCCGCTGACACCACCGATATTGCGTCACTGTGACGTATTGACTGTGGTGTCGGTGGGTTCGACAGGCGGCCGACGGTCGGGCTTCGTAGGGTCGGGCACATGAGAATCCGACGACCGTTCGCCGCACTGATGACTTCGCTGGCGCTGTTCGGCGGAGCAGCGACGCTGACGGGGTGCGGGGATCCGGCCGGGCTGGATCGCAATGACGGCACCACCGACGAGGTGGTCGAGACGGTCGACCCCGAGGACGCCGACCGCGAGAACCTGCCGGACGTCAGCAACCCGGAGACCGACCAGAACACCGACGACGACACGCAGGACCCTGACTGAGGCCGGTCAGCTGGAGCGTTCGGTGACCCAGAGCCGGTCCAGCCGACCCGTCGAGTGGACCAGGTCGGCCAGGGAGCGCTCCAGCTCGGCCTTCGTCGGCCGCTCCTGCAGCAGCGTCTGCACGTCCTCCAGGGCGCAGCGCAGCTGGAACAGCCGGTCCTGCAGACCGTCCAGCTCCGCCCGCGACACGAGCACGACGTCGCCGGGCAACCCTGCCTTCGCCGTCGCCGAGCGCTGCTCGTAGGCGCGCTGGCGGCAGGCCTGGCCGCAGTACAGCCGTGGCCGCCCGACCGACCCCTGCTGCGGTAGCACCCGGCGGCACCAGCCGCACCGGCGCTCCTCGCCGCTCCCCCGGCTGGGGAGTGGTGCGACAGGGAGGGGTGCGGTGCTGCCGGACGCGTGTTGCTGTGCCACGCCTGCGCACGGTAGACGCCGCTGCTGACAGTCCCGCATGACACGCCAGAACGGTGGTGGACTGGCTGCTGAGCTGGGGTCGGAGGCGGGCCGGTCACCGCCTCCGCCCGCACCGACGGGGCCTCGCTGGTGGCCCGAGCGGTGCCACTAGCGTGGACGCGTGCCTGCCGCGCGCTTCGCCTTCCTGGACGCGCCGACGCCGTTGGCCATGGCGCACCGCGGCGGGGCGATCGAGCACCTGGAGAACAGCATGCCGGCCTTCCAGGCCTGCGTGGACCTGGGCTACCGGTACCTCGAGACGGACGTGCAGGTGACCGCCGACGGCGTCCTCGTCGCCTTCCACGATCCCACCCTGGAGCGGATCACCGACCGGAGCGGTCGTGTCGACGGCCTCACGTGGGCCCAGATCTCCGAGGCACGCATCGGCGGCCGGGAGCCGATCGTGCGCCTCGAGGACCTGCTGGGTGCGTGGCCCGACGTCCGGTTCAACCTCGACATCAAGGCCGCCGGGGTGCTGGCGCCGCTGGTGCGGCTGGTGCGGCGCATGAAGGTGCTCGACCGCATCTGCCTGGGCTCGTTCTCCGACGCCCGCGTCGCCGCGGCCCGGCGGCTGTTCGGACCGATGCTCTGCACCTCGCTGGGGCCGCGGGGGGTCGCGGCGCTGCGGTTGTCCTCCTACTCCCCTCGTGCCGCCGGGCTGGTCCGCATCCCGGCCGGCTGCGCGCAGGTGCCGCTGCAGCTCGGCGGCCGAGCCCTGGTGGACGAGCGCTTCCTCGCCGCGGCCCACGCGCGCGGGCTGCAGGTGCACGTGTGGACCGTCGACGACCCCGCCGAGGCCGCGGCGCTGCTCGATCTCGGGGTGGACGGCATCATGACCGATCGGCCGGCGATGCTGCGCGAGGTGCTGGAGAAGCGCGGCCAGTGGGCGCCACCGTCGTGATCCGGTTCCGGGACTGGCGGCCGCGCACGCCCCCGCTGCCGGAGGACCTGGCGGCGCTCGTCCGGCGCGACGACCCCGAGTGGTTCGCCCGTGAGCTGGCCATCGCCGTCGCCCCGCCGTGGTGGCTCTGGCAGTTCGTGCTGCGTCGGCTCTCCTGGCTGGTGAGCGTCTTCGGCCGGGTGGAGGTCACCGGCGGGATCCCCGAGGAGCTGCGTCGGGGGCCCCTGCTGCTGGCCGCCAACCACATCGGCGACTTCGACCCCTTCGTCATCGCCGTCGCGCTGCACCGGCTGGGCGTCACGCCCCGGATCATGACCACCGGAGGCATCGTCTCCGCACCGGTCGCCGGTCCCCTGCTGGAGCGGGCCGGGGCCATCCGGGTGGAGCGTGGCACCGAGCTGGCCCGGCACGCGGTCCGCGTCACCGAGGTGGCCCTGGTGCACGGAGGCCACGTCGTCGCCTATCCCGAAGGCCGGGTGGGCCTGGCGCCGGACCTGTGGCCGGAACGGGGCCGCACCGGCATGGCGCGGCTCGCACTGGGGCTGCGGGTGCCCGTGCTCCCGGTCAGCCAGTGGGGGGCGCACGAGGTGCTCCAGTACGGCAACGACCTCGGCAAGCTGCGCACGCTGCTGCGGGCCGTGCTGCGCCGCCCCGCGTTGCGGGTGCACGTCGGCCCGCCGGTCGTCTTCGACGACCTGGAGATGGGCCGCGTCGGTGACGCGAACCGGGCGCGCAGCCGCATCGCCGCCGCGCTCACCCGGGGCCTGCGTCCGCTGCGGGCCGACGAGCTCGACGGCCCGGCGTTCGTCGACCCGACGCGGCCCACGACCGCCGTCGCCGCGTTCCCCGGCGGCGTCGTGCCGGAGGAGATCCCGTGACCGGCGCGGGCCGGTGCTGGACCGGCCGCGGCCTGCCTGGCACCCTGCCGCGGTGACCACCGCCGTGCCCGCCGCCGACCCGTCGGTGCCGTCGGCCGATCTCGCGCTCCGGCGCGAACGGTTCGGCTGGTACTCCTACGACTGGGCGATGTCGGTCTTCAACACCTCGGTGACGACCGTCTTCCTCGGTCCTTACCTGACCGCCATCGCGCGCGACGCCGCCGGTCCGGACGAGCGGCTCTCCTTCCTCGGGCTGTCGCTGGCGGCCGGCAGCTGGTTCTCCTACGTGCTGTCGGCGTCGGTCGTCCTGCAGGTGCTCGTGCTGCCCCTCGCCGGCGCCGTCGCCGACCGCACCGGCCGCAAGCGGGAGATGCTCGCCGGCTTCGCGATCCTCGGGGCGCTGGCGACGACCGGCCTGTTCTTCGCCGGTGACGGCCGGTGGCTGCTGGGTGCGGGTCTGTTCGTCCTGGCCAACATCGCGTTCGGTGCAGCCACCGTCGTGTACTACTCCTGGCTGCCCGACCTGGCCGGGCCGAACGAGCGCGACCTGGTCTCCAGCCGCGGGTGGGCGTTCGGCTACGTCGGCGGGGCGCTGCTGCTCGCCGTCCACCTCGGGCTGGTCGTCGCCGCCGAGGACCTCGGCCTGACGACCGGCGAGGCCGTGCGGATCTGCCTGGCGACGGCGGGGCTGTGGTGGGGTGCCTTCACGCTCTTCTCGGTGAGCCGGCTGCGCAATCGCCCGGTCGCGCCGTCCGCCGTGCGATCGGGCAGCAGTTTCCGGCAGCTGGCCACCACCTTCCGCGAGATGCGGGCCTTCCCGCTGACGCTGTGGTTCCTCGGCGCCTACCTGCTGTTCAACGACGGCGTGCAGACGGTCATCTCCCTGTCGGCCACGTACGCCACCGAGGAGCTGGACCTGGCGCAGGACGTGCTCACCGGCGCGATCCTGATGGTGCAGGTGGTGGCCGTCTTCGGCGCGCTGGGGCTCGGCCGCCTGGCCGTCCGCTACGGCGCCAAGCGGGTGGTCCTGGGCGCCCTGGTGGCCTGGATCGGCGTGCTGTTCGCCGCGTTCTTCCTGCAGACCGGTGCGGTCGCGCAGTTCTACGCCCTGGCGGCCGTCATCGGGCTCGTGCAGGGCGGCACGCAGGCCCTCTCCCGCTCCCTGTTCAGCCAGCTCATCCCGGCGGGCAAGGAGGCCGAGTACTACGGCTTCTACGAGATCAGCGACCGCGGCACCAGCTGGCTCGGGCCGCTCGCATTCGGCCTCACCTACCAGCTGACCGGTTCCTACCGGCTGGCCATCGTCAGCCTGGTGGTCTTCTTCGTGGCCGGCTTCGTCGCGTTGGCCGCGTTGCCGATGCGCCGCGCCGTCGTCGCCGCCGGCAACACACCGCCGGAGAAGCTGTGACCTCGTCCGCGCCCGGTGGCGAGCGGCCCGCTCCCCCGCTGCCGCAGCCGGCGGTCCCCGCCTCCGGTGACCGGCGACGGCACCCCGCCCCGGCCCACCTGCGGTTCTTCCACGGCCCCATGGACTGCGGGAAGTCCACGCTGGCGCTGCAGGTCGACCACAACCACAGCCGGCAGGGCCGGCACGGGCTGCTGGTCACCCAGGGCGACCGGTCCGCGGCGCCCCGGATCAGCTCCCGCGTCGGGCTCTGCCGGGCGGCGACCGAGGTGGACGCGGGCACCGACCTGCGGCTGCTGGTCCGGGCGCGCTGGGCCGACGGTCACCGGGTCGACTACCTGATCGTCGACGAGGCGCAGTTCCTCCTCCCCGCCCAGGTGGACCAGCTCGCCGAGCTCGTCGACGAGTCGCACGTCGACGTCTACGCCTTCGGGCTCACCACCGACTTCCGCGCCCAGCTGTTCCCCGGCACCCGGCGCCTGCTGGAGCTGGCCGACGAGGTGCAGCGCATCCAGGTGGAGGTGCTCTGCTGGTGCGGCCTCCCGGGGCTGCTCAACGCCCGGGTCGTCGACGGCGTCATGGTCCGCTCCGGCGCGACCGTCGTCGTCGCCGACACCGCGCCCCCCGAGCTGCCCGGAGAGGGGGCCGGCGCCCCCGCCGTCCGGTACCAGGTGCTCTGCCGACGGCACTACGTGCGCGGCGAGCTGGGCCCCACGGCCGCGGGGCCGGGTCAGCTCGCCCTGCCCTGAGCGGCGGCTCCTCACCCCTGCGGGGGGCGCCTGCGCCGCGGATCCCACCCCATGCGATGATGAGCAGCCGATTCGGCGGAATCTCTCCGCCTTTTCGGTCGTTCATCTCTCTGACTCCCCGGTCGTCTGGGTACTGCCCTGGCCACCGGACGTCGAGTCCCGACCGACACGAGCACGAGAGGACGGTGTGCCATGGGTGAGCGTTCCCTGCGCGGCAGCCGACTGGGCAGCGTCAGCTATGAGACCGAGCGGAACACCGCGCCCATCGAGCGGCAGTACGCCGAGTACCGGTGCGCCTCGGGCCACCTGTTCACGGTGCCCTTCGCCGACGACGCGGAGCTCCCCGACACCTGGGAGTGCAAGTTCGACGGTTCCGCGGCGAAGCTGGTCGGTGGGACCGAGCCGGCTCCCAAGAAGGTGAAGCCCCCGCGGACGCACTGGGACATGCTCCTGGAGCGGCGCAGCGTCGAGGACCTCGAGGAGGTCCTCGCCGAGCGCCTCGAGGTGCTCCGGGGCCGGCGGACCCGCGCCAGCTGACCCCAGCCCCACCGCAGTGAGCGGACGGCCCCGGTGGAGAGATCCACCGGGGCCGTTCCGCGTCCGGGGCCCCGCCGTGCCGGCGGGCGTCCCGGAGAGCGGGTCAGGGCTTCTGGTCGGGGTCCCGCACGACCTCTCCCTCGATCACGAGGGGCTCTTCCCCGCCGTGGGGCCGGGTGGCGTCCACCGGGGCGGCGCGGGTGCTGCCCACGCGCACCGGTCCACGCAGGTGCTCGGGCAGCCGGGCGAGCACCAGCCGCCGGAGCGCGCGGCGCACCAGCCCCCGCGTGCCCGGCAGCAGGCACAGCAGCCCGACCAGGTCACCGATGAAGCCCGGCAGCACCATCAGCAGACCGCCGACGGCGACCAGCCCGGCGTCACCGAGTTCGCGGCCCGCGGCCTCGCGTGACCGCGCCCGCTGCCGCAGGTCGGCGAGCGCCCGGCGGCCCTGGCTGGCCAGCAGCACCCATCCGAGCGCACTGGTCACGAGGGTGGCCAGGATCGTCCACCCGAGCCCGATCCAGGCGGCGACCAGCACGAAGACCACCAGCTCCGCCAGCGCGGTCAGCCCCACCACCGTGCGCAGTCTCCGACGCACCACGTCAGCCACGTCGCCTCCCCTCTCCCGGTCGTGCCGTTCGCGTTCCCCCGCCGGCGTGGGTCACCCGCGCCCTTCCTGCCCGGCTTCGCGGGCCGGGCTGGTCACGGGTGGCCGCACGCGCCCCGGCAGCCAGTCGGCCAGCCGGTCCTGCACGCCCCACACGGTCACGCGCGCCCACGCCTCACCAACGATCGAGCCGCTCATCTTGCTCCGGCCGAACGCACGTTCGGTGAAGGTGATCGGCACCTCGGTGACGCGGGCCCCTGCCCGCAGGGCTCGCCAGGCCCAGTCGACCTGGAAGCAGTAGCCCTCGCTCGCCACCTCGTCGAACGGGAGCCGGTCGATCAGCTCGGCGCGGGCCGCCCGGAAGCCCCCGGTGGCGTCGCGCAGCGGCAGTCGCAGCGCCCACCGGGTGTAGCGGTTGCCGAGGCGGGACAGCAGCAACCGGTGCAGCGGCCAGTCCTCGACCCGGCCGCCGTCGACGTAGCGGGACCCCAGCACCAGGTCGGCGTCGGCCAGGGCGGCGAGCAGGGCGGGCAGCTGCTCGGGGGCGTGCGAGCCGTCGGCGTCCATCTCGACCAGGACGTCGTAGCCGCGCTCCTGGGCCCAGCGGAAACCGGCGACGTACGCGCGCCCCAGGCCGGCCTTCGCGGCGCGGTGCAGGACGTGGACGCGGGGGTCGGCCGCCGCCAGCGAGTCGGCGATCCGCCCCGTGCCGTCGGGTGAGCCGTCGTCGACGACCAGGGCGTGCGCCTCCGGGACGCTGGCGTGCAGCCTGCGGAGCACCCGCTCGAGGTTCTCGGCCTCGTTGTAGGTCGGGACGACCACCAGGACGCGCTCGTTCACGCCCGGCCCCCGGCCCGCCGCCGGAGGGCGGCGACCAGGACCGCGCCGAGCCCCAGGGCGGTGAGCAGCGCCTCCGGCGCGGCGCCCAGCCGCTGGGCGACCGTCCGGCCGTCCCGCTGGGCCACCTCCGCCACGAACACCGCGGGCTCGAACAGCTCGGAGGAGCGCACGACGGAGCCGTCCGGCGCCACGATCGCGGAGATGCCGCTGGTCGCCGCCACCGCGACGGTGCGACCGAACTCGACCGCGCGCACCCGGCTCATCGCCAGCTGCTGGGCGCTCTCGTCGGTGTAGCCGAACGTGGCGTTGTTGGTCTGGACGACGAGCATGCCCGCACCACCGTCGACGACGTCGCGCACGAGGCCGTCGTACACCACCTCGAAGCAGATGAGGTCGCCGAGCCGCACACCACCGATGTCGAGGACGCCCACCTCGTCCCCCGCGGCGAAGTCCCGCCGGACGAGGTCGACCTTGTCGCTGAAGAAGCGGAAGAAGTCACGGGCCGGCACGTACTCGGCGAAGGGCACCGGATGCCGCTTGACGTACGTGTCGCCGGGACCGCCCTCCGGGGACCAGACGATCGCGGTGTTGCTGATGAACTCCCCCGGGCCGTTCACGACCGCGCCGACCAGCACCGGAGCGCCCACCGCGTCGGCCGCGCGCTGGATCTGCGCGGCGGCGTCGGCGTTGCGGTACGGGTCGATGTCCGAGCTGTTCTCCGGCCACAGGACGACGTCCGGTCGTGGCTCCCGGCCGGCCGCCACGTCCTCGGCCAGGCGCAGGGTCTGCTCGACGTGGTTGTCGAGCACCGCCCGCCGCTGGGCGTTGAAGTCCAGGCCGGCGCGCGGCACGTCGCCCTGGATCACCGCGACGGTGGCGGTGGGGCCGCCCGCGGTGAGGGAGCCCCCGGGCAACGGCAGCCAGGCCAACCCACCCACCAGCGGGACCGTCAGCGCGCCGGCCAGCGCGGCCGCCGCCCTGCGCCGGCCCCGGGCCGTCGTCCCTGCCGTGCTGCGCGCCCGCGCCAGCGCCAGGGCCGCCGCGGCCAGCAGGGTGCCGGTGAGCGCGACGGCGAAGCCGACCAGTGGGACACCGCCGTACGCGGCGAACGCCAGGAACGGGCCCTCGGTCTGGGACAGGCCCAGCCGGCCCCACGGGAACCCGCCGAAGGGGAACCGGCCGCGGCCCGCCTCGACGGCCACCCACAGGGCGGCGGCCCACAGCGGCCAGGCGGGGAGCCGGGACGTGAGCGCGGTCAGGCCTCCGAGCACGGCGACGAACAGCGCCTGGCTGATCGCGAGGGCCAGCCACGGGACGGCGCCGACGTAGATCCCGGTCCAGGAGAGCAGGGCGACGAAGAAGGTGAGCCCGGTGACCAGCCCCAGCCAGAGACCGGTGCGGACGCTGCGCCCGTGGACGGCGACGGCGAGCGCGGCCGGGCCGAGGACCGCCAGCGCGGTCAGGTCGTACCCGGGGAAGGCCAGGAACATCGCCAGCCCGCCGCACGCGGCCAGGACGGTGCGCCAGGGGGTGCGCGACCAGCGCGAGCTCGGAGCGGCCGCCCGCTGCACGGGCGGCCCGGCAGCGCTGGGGCCGGCCGGGCGCGCGAGCGTCCAGGTTCCCGGCCCGCCATCGCCTGCGGGCACGCAGCGCCTCCCCGGTGCAGCCGCCCACCCGGGGCGGGACGTCCCCGCGCCGTTCGGGCGGGGTCCGGGCCGCGGTGTCCGCGGCCCCGACCCAGCATCCCATCCCGGCGGAGCGGGTGAGCGCGTGTGCGCCGGGATCACCCGTCCGAACCCCCGGACCCCTGCCCCGGAGGCGCCGGCGACCGCCCTCCGCGGTCGGCGCGCCTTCGGGCCGGACGGCCGGTCGCTGGCGGCGATCGGCGCGACCGTTGTCTGATGGCACGGCTCCACGGGGGCTCCGCCGGGGTGTCCGCGCGCCGGACCCGGCGGCCCGCCCGCTCCCCACGGCCCGGCAGCGCACCCCGAGGTGGGAGCGCCGGCCGAAGGAGACGGACGCGCCTGCCGGGGAACGTGCGCGCGGTGCTCCCGGTCAGGAACTGCAGGGACTGTAAGAACTGCACCGCGCCGGATCGAGACCCTGGCGAGCTCTGCGCCGCAGTGTGATCGAATCGTTACTGATCGTTGACGCTGGTGGCGATCACTCGGCGCCGACCACCAGCCGGCCGTCGACGAGCAGAGCGCCGCAGCCGGGTCGGAGCCGGTTGCCGAGCACCCCGGAGAGCCCCTGGTCGGTGGCCCACAGCGCGAGATCCGCCGGTGCCCCGACGGCCAGCGGTCCGGCCGGGTGCTCGGCACGGGCGGCGAACCAGCCGCCGTGCGTGGCGGCGTCGAAGGCGTCGAAGGGGCGCAGCCCGGAATCCGGCGTCCGGTGGTCGACGGCCGCGTGCACGGCCCCCCAGGGGTCCAGCGGCGTCACCGGGGCGTCGCTGCCGAGAGCCAGGGCGACCCCCGCGTCCGCGAGCTCGGCCAGCGGGTTGGTGGCCAGGGCCCGCTCGACGCCGAGCCGCTCGGCGTACATGCCCGCATCGCCGCCCCATGCGGCGTCGAAGGCCGGCTGCACGCTCGCCACCATCTGCCAGTCCTGCATGCGGTCGATGACCGAGGCGGAGGGCATCTCCAGGTGCTCGAGGCGGTGGCGGCAGGCGCGGACGGCCGCGACGCCCAGCTCCGCGACGACGACGCCCACGGCGTCCAGGACCTGCGCGACGGCGGCGTCCCCGATCACGTGGAAGCCGGCCTGGACCCCCGCCGCCGTGCAGGCGCGCACGTGCTCCACCAGCGAGGCGGACTCGAACCGGAGGGCGCCCGAGGTCTCGGGCCGGTCGCTGTAAGGAGCGCTCAGGGCGGCCGTGTGCGAGCCGAGGGCGCCGTCGCAGAACAGGTCTCCCCCGGCGCCGGCGAGACCGAGTTCCCGCACCAGCTCGAGGCCGCCGCGCTCGGACAGTTCGCCCCAGTACCCCACGACGCGAGGGCCGGGCACCTCGGCGGCCAGGGCCAGCAGCTCCCTGAGGTCGTCGGCGGAGGAGACCTCCGGCCCGGCCATCTCGTGCAGGCTGCCGATCCCCAGGGTGGCAGCCTGCGACCTGGTGGCGCGCTGCGCGGCGCGGCGCTGCGCGGGCCCCACCGCACCGTAGGCGGCCTGGCGGGCGGCGTGGTGGGCGTCCAGGCGCAGCCGTCCGTCCGGCGAGAACCCCGGGAGCCCGGCGATGCCCGGGACGAGGTCGAGCAGCGCGGTGGAGACCGTTGCGGAGTGGACGTCGACACGGGCCAGGTAGACCGGCCGCCCGGCGGCCACGGCGTCGACGTCGGCACGCGTCGGGCCCCGCCGCTCGGGCCAGTCGGTCTCGTCCCACCCGGTGCCGAGGACGATCCCGTCCGGCTCCGCCGCGACGTGGGCGCGGATGGACGCCATCGCGTGGGCAAGGCTGGGGCTCGAGTGCAGGTCGAGACCGCTCAGCGCCAGACCGGTCGCCGTGGCGTGCACGTGCGCATCGACGAAGGCAGGCGTCAGCAGCGCCCCCTCCCCCGCGACCACGCGATCGGCCCGCGGGGCCTCCGCGGCTGCGCCGGTCCAGGCGATCCGACCGTCGACGACGTGCACCGCGCGCCCGGGGCGGTCACCGACCCGCACGTCGGTGAGCAGCAGGCTCATGTGGCGTCCACCTCTCGTCCCCGCGCTCGCGTCCGACGGCGAGGCGACGAGTAGCAGATCACGCCGCCTCCGCCGTCCCTGCGGTGGCCGGGCGCCCCACCCGACGGTAGGCAGGAGCGATGGGCGGCGAGGGGGAGGATCTGCGCACCGAGAGGCTGCGGCTGCGCCCCTGGACCACCGACCCGGCGGACCTGGCCCGGCTCTGTGACGTCTACGGCCGGGAGGAGGTGACCCGCTGGCTGGGCGGGACGCCGTCGGTGCCCCCGGTCGAGCTGGTCGAGCGCTGGGCCGAGGTGCACCGCCGGGACGAGCGGTTCCTGTGCTGGGCGATCGAGCGACCCGACGGCGTCCCGGCGGGCACGGTGCTGCTCAAGCCGCTGCCGAACGGGGTGGGCGAGGTGGAGGTCGGGTGGCACCTGCACCCCGACTCGTGGGGGCACGGCTACGCCACCGAGGCGGCGCGGGCGGTGATCGACCGGGCGTTCGCCCGTGGCCTCCCCGAGGTCTACGCCGTCGTCCGGCCCGGCAACGAGCGGTCGGTGGCGGTGTGCCGCCGGCTGGGCATGACGCCGCTGGGCAGGATGCGGCGCTGGTACGACGTCGAGCTCGAGGCCTTCCGACTCATGGCGCCGGCCGTCGTCGAGTGAGCCGCCCGCTCAGCGGCGGCGGAGCAGCCCGGCGAGGCGGCGGGCCGGCGACTTCTTCACCGGCTTGGTCGCCCGTCCGGCGGCGCGGACCGCGTCGGCGGCCGCGGCCTCCGACGGCGTGGGGGCGGTGCCCCCCAGGTGGGCGGGGAGCCACCAGCGGTCGTTGTCCCCGGCGGGACGGTCGGGGTAGCTGCGCTGCGCCTCGTCGAGGAGCGCCTCCATGGCGGTGCGCGTGCGGCCCAGCAGCGTGGCGATCTGCTCTCCCGGCTCCGGAGTGATCGGGTCGCCCAGGATCACCGTCACCGCGACACCTCGGCGGAGCTCCACCTTGTGGTTCTTCGTCGCGACCCGGTGCCCGCCCCACACCGCGGCCGGGATGATCGGCACGCCGGCGTCGACAGCCATCCGGGCCGCGCCTGCCTTGAGCTCCTTGACCGTGAAGCTCGTGCTGATCGTCGCCTCGGGGAAGACGCCGACCACCTCACCGTCCTTGAGGGCGCGGACGGCGGCGTCGAACGCCGCCGAGCCCGCCTTCCGGTCGACGGGGATGTGCTTCATGGCCCGCATGAACGGGCCGGCGAACCAGTTCTCGAACACCGCCGACTTCGCCATGAACCGGACGAGGCGGTGCTGCGGCAGCGCGCCCAGGCCGAGGAAGGTGAAGTCGAAGAAGCTGACGTGGTTGCTGCAGATGATCGCCCCGCCGGTGGGCGGGACGTGCTGCGACCCGCGGACGTCGAAGCGGAAGCGGAACAGCCGGAAGACGATCAGCGCCAGTCGGATGACCAGGCGGTACGGCTTGTCCCGCCGGTCGGGCGAGGTGCCGAACAGCCCCGGACGGACGACGTCGCGCCAGCTCGCGGTGTACATGGCGGGAATCTAACGGCTCGTACCGGCTGTCGCCCGGGGGGTCTCCTCCCCCGCCGTGACGGCGACGGCCGCCCGGACGACGGCGGCGAGGTCGCCGGTCTCGCGGTGCACGCGACGCTGGAGGTCCGCGCCCGTCCCGCGGGTCAGCAGAGCGTCCAGGCCGGTGCTGACCACGGGCTCGTCGCCGGCGTCGGCGAGCGCCGGCCGGACGTGCTCCAGCAGATCGGCCAGGACGTCGGCGGCCGGGACCGGGCGGCCGGTCCGCGGGTGCACCAGGTCTCCGGAGAGCCCCGAGCGGGAGGCGCGCCAGGACGCCAGGCGGAGCACCTCGGCGCGCGTCTCCGGTACCGCTCCCCCGGCGCGGGCCTCCCGGGCGGCTGTCTCGACCAGGCCGCGCACGAGACCGGTGAGGGTGACGGCGTCCTCCACGCTCAGCAGGACGTCGGCTGTGCGCACCTCGACGGTGGGCCACGTGGCCGACAGGCGGGCGTCGAAGTAGATCATCCCGTCGTCCAGCACGGTCCCGGTGGCGAGCACCGCCTCGACGAGCCGGTGGTAGCCCGCCGCGTCGCGGAAGGGCTCGGTCGGGCCCGCCGACGGCCACCGGTGCCACACCTGCGACCGGAAGCTGGCGTAGGAGGTGTCCCGGCCCTGCCAGAACGGCGAGTTGGCGCTCAGCGCGGTCAGCACCGGCAGCCAGATCCGGATGCGGTTGAGGACCGCCACCCCTTCCTCGTCATCGGCCACCGAGACGTGCACGTGGCAGCCGCAGGTGAGCACCTCCTCGGCGGTGCGCCCGAAGGCATCCATCAGGCGCCCGTACCGCTCCCCCTCCGTGGGGACGGGGTCCACCTCGACCGGCGAGGTGGCCAGGGCGGCGATGCGACCACCCACGTCCGCCGCGGCGGCGTCGGCCCGCTCCCGCCAGTGCCGCAGCTGGGCGCCCACCTCGGTGAGCGTGCTGCAGACCGGCGTCCCCAGTTCCATCTGGTGGGCCTTCAGTTCGGGGACGAGGCGAGCGGTCTCCGGGACGGCGACGTCCTCCCCCCGCTCCTCGAGGTCGTGCTGGTGGACGTCCTCGCCCTCGCCGCGGCGCGACGCGACCGCCAGGGCCTCCGGGGCCCGGGGAACGGGAACGCCGTCGGGGTCGACGACCAGCAGTTCCTCCTCGACGCCCACCGTTCGCACGGCTCCATGATCGGGAGGGATACGGGCGAGCGCAGGTCCAACCCGTGGGGTGGTCCGTTGGTGCTGCGGTGCCCGGAGGGCACCGGGGTCGCGATCGTGGGCAGGGGACGACAACAATTTTGTGTATGTTTGTTGGGGATAACGGTAGACTCGCGCCATGCCACGTGCCTGGCAGCAGCCGTTGCCCGACATGCCCGCCCTGCCACCGGCGCGTGCCTGGGCGCGGCTGCGGCCGCCGCTCGGGTACGAGGACCAGTGGCGCCGGCTCGCCGATGCAGCGGTGGAGCTCGGTCTCGGGCCCGAGGAGCTGGCGGCCGGGGGGCTCTCCGAGCTGGCCGCCGCGCGCGGGTGGAAGCCGGCCACCGTGGCGCTCTACGGCAAGGTCGCCCGTTACGGCGGGCTGGGCCTGCCGCAGCCCGCGACCCCCGAGCCCGACCCGCCGCAGCTCGACCTCCGCCCGCTGACCCGGATCCGTGCCGAGGACCCCGAGCACCTGCGTTCGGTGGCCTGGTGCGCCCTGGCCCTGAGCTGGCCGGCCCCGGTGGGCACGTTCCGCTCGCTGCGCCGCGACCAGGTGAGGGCGACGGCGCGCCGGCTGCTGATCACCACCGACGACGGCGAGTGGGCCGTTCCGGGGGCGCTGACCGCCTGGCATGCCTGGGAGGCCGCGCGGGCGGCGTTCCCGGCGCTGGCCGCCAGCCCCTGGGTGCTCCCCGCGCTGCGCCGGGGCCCGGGCCTGGATTCCCGGGTCGGCGGCCGGCTCTCCAACCAGGCCCTGCAGGCGACCTTCACCAAGCACGTGCGGGCGACGGTGGGGCATCTGCGGGCCACCGCGACGCCGTCCCGCCGTGAGCTCGTCGAGCAACTCGCCGCCGACTACCGCCAGCTCTCCTACGACACCTTCCGCCGGCTGGCGCTCGCCGCCGGCGCTCCACCGGTGGGGGCCCGCGGGGTGGTGCGCGCGAGCCGTGCGGTGGCCCGGGCGTCCCGGCTGGCCGGCTGAGCTCCTCAGAGCAGCGACAGCTGCTCGCCCGCGCCGCCGGTGGCCGGGGCCTGCGCCCGGGCGGGTGCGGGACCGGGGCCGGTGCCGGGGAGCACCGTGGAGGGCAGGCTGCCGGCGGGGAAGCCGATCTCCTCGTCGCCGGGTACGCCCGCCGCCTCCACCCGGCGGGCCGCCCCGCCGGAACGCCGATCGAGCCCGTGCCGGACCAGCAGGGGCGCCACCCGACCGGCCAGCCAGGCCCGGTACTCGGCCGGCACGTAGGCCCGGCGGGCGTAGAGGCGTTCGTACCGCGGGACCAGCTGGGGGTGGACCCGGCCCAGCCAGGCCATGAACCACTCCCGAGCCCCGGGGCGCAGGTGCAGCGGGATCACGGTCACCCCCGTGGCGCCGGCGGCGGCGACCGCGCCCAGGGCGGCGTCCAGGTGCTCGGGTGAATCGGTGAGGCCGGGGAGCACCGGGGCGAGGAAGACCCCGCACGGCAGCCCCGCGTCGGCGAGGCTGCGGACCAACTCCAGCCGTGCGCGCGGGCTGGGGACGCCGGGCTCGAGGGCGGCGTGCAGATCGTCGTCCCAGATGGCGACGGAGACCCCCAGGCCCACGGGGACGTCGCGGGCGGCGGCGGCCAGCAGGGGGACGTCGCGCCGCAGCAGCGTGCCCTTGGTCAGGATGGAGAACGGGGTGCCGGAGCCGGCCAGCGCCGTGACGACCCCGGGCATGAGCCGGTACCGCCCTTCCGCGCGCTGGTAGGGATCGGTGTTCGTGCCCAGCGCCACGTGCTCGCGCTGCCACGACGGCCGGGCCAGCTCCCTGCGGAGCACCTCGACGAGGTTCGTCTTGACGACCACCTGGGTGTCGAAGTCCCGGCCGGAGTCGAGCTCCAGCCATTCGTGCGTCCGGCGGGCATAGCAGTACACGCACGAATGGGAGCAGCCCCGGTACGGGTTGACGGTCCACGGGAAGGGCATCGCCGACTCCCCCGGCACGCGGTTCAGCGCGCTCTTGGACCGCACCTCGTGGAAGGTGAGCCCCGGGAACTCGGGCACCTGCACGCTGCGCAGGAGCCCGCGGATGCTCGGCATGCCGGGCAGGGCCCCGGGCTCGTCGAGGTCGAGTCGCTGCGCGTCCCACCGCATGCCCACCATCCGAACACACGTTCGAACGGGTGTCCAGCGGTCAGAGGGGCGGCCGGGCCTCGAACGAGGTGGAGAGGACGACCGTCGTCCGGGTGCGGACGTTCGCGGTGGCGCGGATCTCCTTGAGCAGGTTCTCCAGCGCGTCCGGCGAGGCCACCCGCACCTTGAGGATGTAGCTCTCCACCCCTGCGACCGCGTGGCACTCCTCGATCGCCTCCAGATGGGCCAGCAGGGCCGGCGCGTCGTCGGTCTGCGCGTCGGTCGGCGTGATCGAGACGAACGCCGTCAGCGGGAGCCCGATCTGCGTGGCGTCGAGCGTCGCCCGGTACCCGGTGATCAGCCCGCGCTGCTCGAGCCGCCGCACCCGCTGGTGCACGGCCGACACCGACAGCCCCACCCGCTCGGCGAGCTCGGTGAAGCTGGCCCGGCCGTCGCGGGCGAGCGCCGCCATCAACGCCCGGTCGACGTCCAGCGGGACGCCGCCGGCCTCAGCCGGGGAGTTCGACGAGCTCACGGGGACCGTTGTTGAGGACGCGGACGCCGTCGTCGGTGCAGACGACGATGTCCTCGATGCGCGCTCCGTGGCGACCGGGCAGGTAGATCCCCGGCTCCACGGAGAACGCCATGCCCGGCTCCAGCGGGAGCCGGTTGCCGGCCACGATGTAGGGCGCCTCGTGGGTGTCCAGCCCGATGCCGTGCCCGGTGCGGTGGATGAAGTACTCGCCCCAGCCGGCGTCGGCGATCACGGTGCGGGCCGCCGCGTCGATCTGCTCGGCGGTCACGCCGGGGCGCACCGCCGCCGTCGCCGCCTGCTGCGCGGCGTGCAGCACCTCGTACCACTCCGCCACGTCGGCCGGCGCGCTCCCGCCGACGACGTAGGTCCTGGTGCAGTCGGAGCGGTAGCCGGTCGACGTCTCCCCGCCGATGTCCACGACGACGACGTCCCCGGCCTCCACCGTGCGGCCGGAGAGCTCGTGGTGGGGACTGGCGCCGTTCGGCCCCGAGCCGACGATGGTGAAGTCGACCCCGACGTGGCCCTCGGCCAGGATGGCCGCCGCGATGTCGGCGCCGACCTCTGCCTCGGTGCGGCCGACCCGCAGCCACTCCCCCATGCGGGCGTGCACCCGGTCGATCGCCGCGCCGGCCCGGGCCAGCTCCTCGACCTCGGCGGGCGTCTTCACCATGCGCAGCCGGTCCACGACCGGGCTCGCGAGCTCCAGCACCGACCCGGGCAGCGCCCGCTGCACCCCCAGCGCGTGCTCGGCCCACGTGCGCGACCCGACCGCGACCCGGGCGGGGGCGGAGCCGAGCCGGGCGGTCGCCGCCCCGGCCAGCACCGCGAACGCGTCGTCGGTCTCGTCCCAGGCGAGCACCTCCAGGCCGAGCGCTCCGGCCGGGCTGGCGTCGACCATGGGCGCCTCCAGGCGGGGCACGACGAGGAACGCCTCGCCCGAGCGGGGCACCGCGAGGGCGGTCAGCCGCTCCATCGCGTGTGCGGCGTAGCCGCAGAGGTAGCGGAGGTCGGCGCCGGGGGTGAGCACGAGGAGGTCCACGCCCAGCTCGCCGGCGATCGCCCGGGCGGCGTGCACCCGGTCGACGGTCACGAGCGGGCCTGTTCCGGCCGGTTCTGTCACGGTTGCCACCGGCGCAGAGTAGCCACGCCGGACCTCCCTTCCCCGCAATCGTTGCCAGACCGCTACCGTCCGCGGACGTGGACCAGCACGCGAAGTCCGAGCGGACGACGGCACCCGGCGGCAGGGTGGCCGCGTGACCACCATGCTCCTGGACGCCGCATCGCTGTACTTCCGCGCCTTCTACGGCGTCCCGACCAGCGTCACCACCCCGGACGGGCGGCCGATCAACGCCGTCCGGGGTTTCCTGGACATGACGGCGCGCCTGGTGACCGCGCACGCGCCGGACCGGCTGGTCGTCTGCTGGGACGACGACTGGCGGCCGGCGTTCCGGGTGGCGGCGCTGCCCTCGTACAAGGCGCACCGGGTGGCGCCCCAGGGTGGCGAGGAGACCCCCGACGAGCTCGCTCCGCAGGTGCCGATCCTGGTCGAGGTGCTCGCCGCGGCCGGGATCGCCCGCGTCGGCGCGCCGGGCTATGAGGCCGACGACGTGATCGGCACGCTCGCCACCCGGGCCCGCGGCGCGGTCGACGTCGTCACCGGCGACCGGGACCTGTTCCAGCTGGTCGACGACGCCCGCGGCGTGCGGGTCCTGTACACGGCGCGGGGCATCGCCGATCTGGAGTTCGTCGACGAGGCCGCCGTCGCCGCCAAGTACGGCATCCCCGGGCGGGCCTACGCCGACTTCGCGGTGCTGCGCGGGGACCCGAGCGACGGGCTGCCCGGCGTGGCCGGCGTCGGGGCCAAGACCGCGGCCGCCCTCATCAACGAGTTCGGCGACCTGGCCGGCATCCGGGCGGCGGTGGCCCGCACGGTCGTCCCGGCGCCGCCGCTGACCGCGGCCGTGCTGAAGAAGCTGCACGCGGCCGCCGACTACCTCGATGCCGCACCGGTGGTGGTCGCCGTGGCGCGGGACATCGATCTGCCCGCCGTCGAGGGCACCCTCCCCCGCTCCCCCGCCGACCCCGGCGCCCTGGCCGCACTGGCCGAGCGGCACGGCCTGCAGTCCTCCGTCGGCCGGCTGGGCACGGCTCTCGGCTGGCCGGCGGACGCGCTCGCCTGACCCCAGCTCAGCCGCGGGTCAGGGCTCGCTCCAGGTGTACCGGGCGCTGTCGGCGTCGGTGATCTCGATCTGCAGCGTGACCTGCTCGTCGTCGGCCGTCACCCCGGTGCACTCGTAGGTGGCGCCCTCCTCCACGCGCATCTCCTGGTCGCAGCGCAGGTCGACGGCGACGCCCTCGCGCTGCTCGAACTGCTCGGCGACGTCACGCTCGACCGCGGAGCGCGAGAGCACCGTCGGGCCGGCGGTGGTCGCCAGGACGACGCCGCCGACGAGGAGGGCCGCCAGCACGAGCAGCCCCACGAGCAGCCCGGTCCGCTTCCTGCGGGCCGGCGGTCGAGCGGGCGCGTACTGCGGCGCTCCGTGACCGCCCGCGCCCGGGTACCCGTACTGCGGCGGCCGGCCGTACTGCGGCTGCCCCTGCCCGTACCGGGGTGGGCCGTACCCGCCGGCGCCCGGGTGGCCGTACTGCGGCGGCTGGCCGGACGGGGCCTGCGCGAACGGTGGGGCGCCGTAGGGCCGGGTGTCACCGGGCCCGCCGTAGCCGGCCGGGGGGTGCCCGTGGGGCCAGGACGGCGGCCCCCACGGCTGCTGCGGGCCGGCGGGACGGTCCCCGCCCGGTGCGTCGCCGGAGGAGTGCTCGCTGTGCGGCGGATGGGTCATCGTCGCTCCCGACTACCTGCGTCCGGCCGGCGACCGGGGCGCCGGGGATTGTGCCGTACCCGGGCACCGGGCCGACGTCAGCGCATCGCTGATCAGCCGCCGACGGCGACCGCGACGACCCCCCGGCGCACCCGCTCCACCGCGGCCCGAGCGGTCCGGGCCACGGGGTCGTCGGCGACCTTGCCGAGCTGGTCCAGGAGGTCGATCAGCTGCCGCGCCCAGCGGACGAAGTCCCCTCCGGAGAGCTCGGTGCCGGCCTGCTCGGCCCCCGCGAGCACCCGGTCCAGGCTCTGCCCGTCGGCCCAGCGGTAGGCGGCCCAGGCGAAGCCGAGATCGAGGTCGCGACCGGCCGGCACGCCGTGGTCCAGCTCGACGTCCTGCAGCCGGGAGCGGATGGCGCGCATCTCGCCGATCGCCGCGGCGACCTTGCCGGCCGGGACGGCGGGCAGGGCCGGGTTGTCCCGCCGGGCCTCGAAGACCAGCGTGGAGACCGCGGCCGCCAGCTCGGCGGGCGTCAGGCTGCGCCAGACGCCCGCCCGCAGGCACTCGGCGGCGAGCAGGTCCGACTCCGACCAGATGCGGGCCAGCCGGCGGCCGTCGTCCGTGACCACCGGCACGTCGTCGACCGCACCGACCACCTCGGTGTCGGCCGGCACCAGCGGCTCGACCTCCGGCACCAGGTAGCCCAGCTCCTCCAGGACGTCGCAGGTGCGGTCGAACTGGCGGGTCAGGGAGCCGGTGCGCTCGGCCATCTTCCGCTGCAGCGACTCCGCCTCGTGCACCGCGCGCAGCCAGCGCTCGGCCATCCGCACCCGCTCCTCGCGGTCGGGTAGCTGGTGCACCGGGTGGTTGCGCAGCGCCTGCCGCAGGTCGGCGAGGACCGGGTCGTCCGCCGCCGCCGAGCGCCCCTTCTTCACCCGGCGCGCCCCCAGGTCGTGCTCCACCCGCGCGTTGCGCAGGGTCGAGGCGAGGTCGCGGCGGGCGTGCGGGCTGCGGTGGTTGAAGTTCTTGGGCACCCGTACCCGGGCCAGCGCCTGCACCGGCGTCGGGAAGTCCACCGACCCCAGCCGGCCCGCCCACTTGTCCTCGGTCAGCACCAGGGGGCGCGGATCGGCCAGGTCGGTGACGCCTGGGTCGAGGACGACGGCCAGCCCCTGGCGGCGGCCCGTGGGCACGCGGATGACGTCGCCCGGGCGCAGCGCGGCCAGCGCGTCGGCAGCCTCCATCCGGCGCTTGGCCTGCGAGTCGCGGGAGAGCTCCTTCTCCCGGTCGGCGATCTCCCGGCGCAGCTGCGCGTAGGCACCGACGTCACCGCGGTCGGAGCGCATCTCGGCGGCGAACTGCGCGGCGTCCCGCTCGTGGCGGGCCGCCGCCCGCGCCAGGCCGACCACCGAGCGGTCGGCCTGGAACTGCGCGAACGAGCTCGCCAGCAGCTCACGGGCGCGGGCCCGCCCGAACGAGCTCACCAGGTTGACCGCCATGTTGTAGCTCGGCCGGAACGACGACTTCAGCGGGTAGGTGCGGGTGCTGGCCAGCCCGGCGACCACGCTCGGGTCCATCCCCGGCGCCCAGATGACGACGGCGTGCCCCTCCACGTCGATGCCGCGGCGGCCGGCGCGACCGGTCAGCTGCGTGTACTCCCCCGGCGTGATGTCGACGTGCGCCTCGCCGTTCCACTTCACCAGCCGCTCGAGGACGACGGTGCGCGCCGGCATGTTGATGCCCAGCGCCAGGGTCTCGGTGGCGAAGACGGCCTTGACCAGGCCGCGTACGAAGCACTCCTCGACGGTCTCCTTGAACGCCGGCACCAACCCCGCGTGGTGGGCGGCGAGCCCGGCGAGGAGGCCCTCACGCCACTCCCAGAAGCCGAGGACGTGCAGGTCCTCCTCCGGCAGCGAGCCGGTGCGCTCGTCGATGATCGCGGCGATCTCGGCCCGCTCGGCCTCGTCGGTGAGGCGCAGCCCGCTGAGCAGGCACTGGTGCACGGCGGCGTCGCACCCGTTGCGGCTGAAGACGAACGTGATCGCGGGGAGCAGGCCGGCCCGGTCGAGCCGCTCGACGACGTCGGACCGGGCGGGCGGCCGGTACCGGGGCCGGTGGTGACCCTCGCGACGCCCCGAGCCGCCCCAGGTGTCGATGCGACGCTCGTGCTCGCGCACGTAGCGGACCAGTTCGGGGTCGACCACGGAGGCGCCGCGCTCGCGCGTGGACAGCGACCGTGGCCCCTCGCCCTGCTCCCCCGCGTGCGCCGCTGGGCGCAGGGAGAACAGGTCGAACACCCGGTTGCCGACCAGCATGTGCTGCCAGAGCGGGATCGGCCGCACCTCGCTGACCACGACCGCGGTGTCGCCGCGCACGGTGACCAGCCAGTCGGCGAACTCCTCCGCGTTGCTCACCGTCGCCGACAGGGAGATCAGGGTGACCGACTGCGGCAGGTGGATGATCACCTCCTCCCACACGGCGCCGCGGAACCGGTCGGCGAGGTAGTGGACCTCGTCCATGACCACGTAGCCCAGCCCGGCCAGCGCCGGCGACTCGGCGTAGAGCATGTTGCGCAGGACCTCGGTGGTCATCACGATCACCGGGGCGTCGCCGTTGACGGCGTTGTCGCCGGTCAGCAACCCGACCCGGTCGGCGCCGTAGCGCTCCACCAGGTCGTTGTACTTCTGGTTCGACAGCGCCTTGATCGGCGTCGTGTAGAACGCCTTGCGACCCTCGGCGAGAGCCTTGTGCACGGCGAACTCGCCCACCACGGTCTTGCCGGCGCCGGTCGGGGCGCAGACCAGGACGCCGGAGCCGTCCTCCAGCGCTTCGCAGGCCTCCACCTGGAACGGGTCCAGGGAGAAGCCGAGCTCGGTGGTGAACTCGGCGAGCGTCGGGTGGGAGGTCCGTCTCCGGGCAGCGGCGTACCGCTCGGCGGGGCTGGACATGCCCCCACGTTAGGCGCGCGCCCCCGCGACGGCGCGCCGCCACGATCAGGTTCCCTGATCATGGCGCGTCCTCCCTCACGTTCTGCGGTGAGGGAGGACGCTCGATGATCAGGTCAGCTGATCGTCGCGCGGCCGGTGCCGAGGACGGTGACCGCGCCCGGGACGCACTCGGTGACCGCGGGCAGCGGCGCGACGAGCTCGCCGTCGGCGTAGGTGCTGACGCCGGCGCAGGACAGCTCCACCCGGGTCGCCCGGTACACCGTCACCGCGGGGTGGTCGACGTGGGTGCCGTCGGCCAGCCGCGGCTTGGTGCGGACCAGCTCGCGCCGGGAGACGGCCCCCACGACGGTCACGTCGAGGAGCCCGTCGGCGGCGTCGGCCCCCGGGCACATCCGCAGCCCGCCCCCGTACCAGGCCGTGTTGCCGACGGCGACCATGGTGGCCGGCAGGGTGCGCGCCACCCCGTCCAGGGTCAGCGTCACCTCGTAGGGCCGCAGCCGGGCGAGCTCCGCCAGGACCGCGACGTCGTACCGGCGCCGGCCGCGTGGCCAGCGCAGCCGGTTGGCCCGGTCGGTGACCGCGGAGTCGAAGCCGCAGCACAGGACCGTGGCCCACCACCGGTCGGCCGTCCGGCCGGCGTCGATCGCCCGGGCGCGGCCGGCCAGCAGATCGGCGGCGGCGGCGCGGGCGGCGGCCACCGGATCGGTCGGTACGGCGAGGGCCAGCGCCAGGTCGTTGCCGGTGCCGGCCGGGACCACGGCGAGCGGCACGGGCGTGCCGGCGACCGCCTGCAGCCCCGCGTGGGCGGCGCCGTCGCCCCCGATCGCGACGACGGCGCGGGCGCCGTCGGCGACCGCGTCCGCCGCCTGCCGCTCCGCGTCGGGGCGGGTGGTCGCGGCGAGCACCCGGGGCGCCAGGCCCTCCTCGCGCAGGGCGTCGAGGACCGCCCGGGCCACGGCGCGGGCGCGGCCCCGCCCGGCGGCCGGGCTGACCAGGACCGCGACGTCCACGCCGGTCAGCCGCGGGCCGACGGCGAGGGCTCGACCGGCTCCTCCAGCACCGACGGCCGGGCGTCCAGCGGTGAGGCCTCGTCGTCGTCCAGCCCGTGGAAGTGCTCGGCGGCCGCGCGCCGGGCCCGGCGACGGTCGACCAGGCGGGCGGTCTGGATCGCCAGCTCGAACAGCACGATCATCGGCCCGGCCATGAGCAGCATGGTGAACGGGTCCTGCGTCGGCGTCACGAACGCGGCGAAGACGACGGTGAGGAAGAAGATCCAGCGGCGGCTGCTCCGCAGCGCCTCGTAGCTCACGACGCCGACCAGGTTGAGCGCGATGGCGATCAGCGGCACCTCGAAGCTCACCCCGAACGCGACCAGCAGCGACAGGACGAAGCCGATGTAGTCCTGGGCCGTCAGCGCCACCACGACCCCGTCGCCGGCGAGACTCAGCAGCAGCTCCAGGCCCGCGGACAGCGACACGTAGGCCAGCACCGCGCCGAGCACGAACAGCAGCGTGGAGACGGCGACGAAGCCGACGCCGTAGCGCTTCTCGTTGCGCTTGAGGCCGGGGGTGATGAAGGCCCACAGCTGGTAGAGCCACACCGGTGCCGCGAGGACGACGCCGGCGAGGAAGGCCACCTTGAGGCGGATGAAGACACCGCCGAAGACGTTGGTGACGAGCAGCCCGCAGCCACCGGCGTCGTCCCCGGCGTAGCGCAGCTCCTCCGGCAGCCCGCAGTACGGGGCGCGGATGAACTCGCCCAGCCCGTGCTCGTACCACCAGAACGCGAGCACCGTGGTGAGCGCCAGCGCCAGCAGGGACTTGGCGATGCGGTTGCGGAGCTCGGTGAGGTGGGCGATCAGGCTCATGGTGGCCTGGGCATCGCGGGGCTGCCGCCGACGCCGGCGCGCCCCGCGGGCCGCCTCGCTCACCGCCGTTCCCCCGGGTGCTGAGCGGTCAGCGGGGGCCGTCGGCCGCGGCGCGGGCCTGGTCGGCCTGGGCGCGCAGCTCCGCGGCCCGAGCCTCGGCCTGCCGCGCCTCCTCCTGCAGCTGCGCGGACCGGTCGTCCGCCGCGGAGGACGCGGGCGCGACGATCTCGCCGCGCACCGGCGTGGTCTTTGCCGCGTCGCGGGTGCGGACGTCGTCGTCCTTCATGCCCTTCATCTCGCCCTTGAAGATGCGCAGCGAACGACCCAGCGAGCGCGAGGCATCGGGCAGCTTCTTGTAGCCGAAGAGCAACAGGATGGCCAGGATGATCAGGCCGATCTCCAGCGGGCCCAGTGACCCCATGGCGCGTCCTCCGAATGGTGTGGTGGCTGGGGCGATGCTACGCCGCTCCCGGCCGTTCCCCGACGGGTGAGGGGGCGGGAATGCGTGGCACGGGCGGGAGTTCGCCGGCCGTTCAGCCGGCGGACGACCGGGCGTCGCGCAGCCCCGCGGCCCGGTCGGCGGCATCCTGCAGCCCGGCGCGCACCGGCGCGACGTCGGCCTCGGCCGCGGTCAGCTCGCGGGCCAGCCGGCCGAAGGCCCCGAGCACGCCGTGCGCCAGCACCCCGAGCACGGCGAGGGCCAGGACGACCACGACGGCGAGCACGATCCAGAACACCACGGCCGAACCCTAGCCCGCGCCGTCGGGCGCCACCCCGTACCGGTCCAGGGCGGCCCGGGCCTCGGCGGCGACCTGCGCGCCGATCTCGGCCGGTTCCTCGACCACCGCGTTGCCGCCCAGGATGGCGACCAGCCGACGGGCCCAGGCCAGGTCCGCCGTGCGGACCGTGACGGCCAGGCCACCGGGCGGGTCGTCGACCGGCGTCACGTCCTCGGTCGGGTAGTAGTCGGCGACCCACCGGGCGCTGCGGGCCAGCCGCAGGCGCACGGCAGGGGTGTCGGGGCCGGGCTGGTAGAGCCCGTCGTCGATGCTGCGGCTGGTCGCCTGCGGCGGCGCCGCGGCGGGCTCGTCCAGCACCGTGGCCTCGTCCACCCGGTCCAGCCGGAACAGCCGGACGCCCTCCGCCCGGCGGCACCACGCCTCGAGGTACCAGTGACCGTCGACGTACAGCAGCTGCATCGGGTCGACGGTGCGCTCGGTGCGCTCGTCGCGGGCGGGCACGTAGTAGTGCAGGTGCACCGCGCGCCCGTCCTGGAGGGCGCGCCGGGCGACGGCCAGGGTCTCCTCCCGGGCGTCGACGCTCACGGCCAGCGGCGCGATCCGGGCCGCCGCGTCGCCGGTGGCCGCCGAGACCTTGGCCAGGGCCCGGCTCACGGCGTCGCGCTCGGCCAGGCCGGGCAGCTCCAGCAGCGTGCGCAGCGCCACGACCAGCGCGACCGCCTCGTCGGTGGTCAGGCGCAACGGCCGCACCATCCCCGCGCTGAACGTGACCCGGACCCGGTCACCCTCGAAGGCGACGTCGATCAGGTCGCCGGGGCCGTAGCCGGGCAGCCCGCACATCCACAGCAGCTCCAGGTCGCGCTGCAACTGCCGCTCCGGGACGCCGAAGTCGCGGGCCGCCTCGGCCAGCGCCACGCCCTCGGGGCGGGCGGTCAGGTACGGGATCAGGGCCAGCAACCGGGTCATCCGGTCGGTCCCTCCGCCGGCGCTCACGGCCGCGCCCCCATCGCCGCCAGGCGGGTCAACCGGGCGATCACGGCCTCCCGCATGTCGGTCGGCGCCTCCACCACGACGTCGGCGCCGTAGGCGGCGATCTGGTCGGCCAGGGCCCACGGCTCGGTGGTGCGCAGCTGCAGCCGGTCCTCCACCTGACCGGTGCCGTCGTCGGCGGGGCCGAGCGAGGTGGCGTGCCGGCGCAACCCCACGGCGGTGCCCGGCCGCGCCCGCACCACGACGAGGTGCTCCTCCCCCTGCACCTGCCCGGCGACGACCGCGGTCAGATCGAGGTCGGGCGGCGGCTCGAACGCCCCGGCCGGGCCCACGGCCTTCGGCGTGCCGACCACGCGCGAGAGCCGGAAGACCCGCGGCGCTCGCCGGTCCAGGTCGTGCCCGACCAGGTACCAGCGCCCGTGCCAGGCCACGACCCCCCACGGCTGGACGTCCCGGCGGGCCGCGGTGTCCTCGTCGGGGCGGCGGTAGTCGAACTGCAGCCGGCGCCGGTCGCGGGCCGCGGCGTAGCAGGGTTCGAACGCCGCCTCACCGCGGTCCAGGCGGGGCTTGATCGGCAGCGCACGGGAGGAGTCGACGTCGACGCCGGCGGCCTTCAGCTTCACCAGGGCGCTCTGCGCGGTGCCGGCCAGCTGCGCGGACTCCCACAGCCGCAGCGCCAGGCCCACGGCCGCCGCCTCCTCCCCGGTGAGGTGGATCTCGGGCAGCTCGTAGTCCGCGCGGGCGATGCGGTACCCGTCCTCGGTGTCGAAGGCGCTGGTGCGGCCGGTCTCCAGGGGCACGCCCATCTCGCGCAGCTCGGCCTTGTCCCGCTCGAACATGCGCTTGAACGCCTCGTCGGCCCGGTCGCTGCCGTCGTCGGGCTCGTACCCGGGCACGGTGGCGCGGATGCGCGCCGCCGTCACGTACTGCCGGGTGCTGAGCAGCGCGATGACCAGGTTGACCAGTCGCTCCGCCCGCTTGGCCGCCATGGCCCTCAGGCTAGTCAGCCCGCCGCCGGCCCGTCGTCGCCCGGCCGTGCGCCGGCCCGCTGGATAGCCTGCGGGTATGAGTTCTGCTCCCCCTGCGCCCGCGTCCCGGATCCGCTGGCGGCGCGGGCGGGTCACCGCCACCGGCCGTGCCTGGCGCGATGCGCTGGAGCTGACCGCCGAGGTGGCCGGCGACGGCGAGCTGCGGGCGCTGGCCTACCCGTCGCTCGTCGGCGTCCCCGAGGTGGGTGACGAGGTGCTGCTGAACACCACCGCGCTGGCGCAGGGGCTGGGCACCGGCGGATACGCGCTCGTGGTCGCCGTCCCCGACCGGCTGCCGCCGGACCCGGAGGGCCCCGGGCACCTGGTCAAGGCCCGGTACACGCCGCTGCAGGTGATCGTGCAGGGCGTCGACGAGCAGGAGACCGAGCACCACGCGACGATCGCGGCCGCCGACGACCTCGGCGGGATGCCGGTCGTCGTGGCCGACCTGCACTCGGCGCTGCCGGCCGTCCTGATCGGGATGCTCGCCACCGACCCCGACCTCAAGGTCGCCTACGTGATGACCGACGGCGGGGCGCTGCCGGCGGCGTTCTCCCGCACGGTGGGCGCGCTCAAGAGCTCGCTGGCCGGCGTGGTGACCGTGGGCCAGGCCTACGGGGGTGACCTGGAGGCGGTCACCCTGCACACCGGTCTGCTGGCGGCCCGGCACGTGCTCGGCGCGGATCTCGCGATCGTCACCCAGGGGCCCGGCAACCTGGGCACGGGGACGCCGTGGGGTTTCTCGGGCGTGGCCGCGGGCGAGGCGTGCAACGCCGTGAGCGTGCTGGGCGGCCTGCCGGTCGGGGCGCTGCGCATCTCCGACGCCGATCCCCGGCCGCGGCACCGGGGGGTCTCCCACCACTCGCTGACCGCGTTCGGGCGGGTGGCACTGGGCGGCGTGGCGCTGGTGGCGCCGCGCGGGCTCTCGTCCGAGCTCGGCGGGCAGGTGGACGAGGACCTCGCGAGCCAGCCGGAGCGGAACACCGTCGTCTGGGTGGACACCGACGGGCTGGACGCGGCGCTGGGGCTCTCGCCCGTGCCGTTGAGCACGATGGGCCGCGGCTACCCCGAGGAACGTGCCTACTTCCTCGCCGCCGCCGCGGCCGGCCGCTACGCCGCCCTCCAGGTGCCGGTGGAGCCTGTCGCGGAGGTCGAGCCGGTCACCTGACGCACCCAGCGCTGTCGTGCCGAGTGGGCCCCGGAGGGGTCCGCGCAGGCGCGACGCAACGGCTCACCGCAGCCGGGGGACGGCACCCGGCCGCGGTGGAGGCCGGAGGCCGACCAGGGGCATGGATCACATGGACGCGATGAGCTTCTCGACGCGCTCGTCGACGGACTTGAACGGGTCCTTGCACAGCACGGTGCGCTGGGCCTGGTCGTTGAGCTTGAGGTGCACCCAGTCGACGGTGAAGTCGCGCCGCTTCTCCTGCGCCTTGCGGATGAACTCGCCGCGGAGCTTGGCGCGGGTGGTCTGCGGGGGCACGTTCTTCGCCTCGAAGACCCGCGGCTCGTGGGCGACCCGGTCGACCTGGCCGTTGCGCTCGAGCAGGTAGTACAGCCCTCGGGTGCGGCTGATGTCGTGGTAGGCGAGGTCCATCTGGGCGATGCGCGGCGAGGACAGCGGCAGGTCGCGCTTGGCGCGGTAGCGCTCGAGCAGGTTGTACTTGATGGCCCAGTCGATCTCGCGGTCGATCAGGCTGAGGTCCTCGCTGTCGACGGCCTTGAGCACCCGCCCCCAGAGCTCGAGCATCTGCCGGTGCACCGGGGTGCAGCCCTCGCGGTCGGCGAACTCGGTGGCGCGGCTGTGGTACTCGGCCTGGATCTCCAGCGCCGACATCTCGCGGCCGCCGGCCAGCCGCACCTTCCGGCGGCCGGTCATGTCGTGGCTGATCTCGCGGATCGCCCGGATCGGGTTCTCCAGCGTCATGTCGCGGATCGGGGTGCCCGCCTCGATCATGCGCAGCACGAGGTCGGTCATGCTGACCTTGAGCAGCGTCGTCGTCTCGCTCATGTTCGAGTCACCGACGATGACGTGCAGCCGCCGGTAGCGCTCGGCGTCGGCGTGCGGCTCGTCGCGGGTGTTGATGATCGGCCGGGACCGGGTGGTCGCGCTGGAGACGCCCTCCCAGATGTGCTCGGCCCGCTGGCTGACGCAGTACAGCGCGCCGCGCGGCGTCTGCAGGACCTTGCCGGCGCCCACGACGATCTGCCGGCTGACGAGGAACGGGATCAGGACGTCGGCGAGCCGGCCGAACTCACCGTGCCGGCCGACCAGGTAGTTCTCGTGGCAGCCGTAGCTGTTGCCGGCCGAGTCGGTGTTGTTCTTGAACAGGTAGATGTCGCCGGTCACGCCCTCCTCGGCGAGGCGCTGCTCGGCATCGACCAGCAGGCCCTCGAGGATCCGCTCACCGGCCTTGTCGTGGGCGACGAGCTCGGAGAGGTCGTCGCACTCGGCCGTCGCGTACTCGGGGTGGCTGCCGACGTCGAGGTAGAGCCGAGAGCCGTTGCGCAGGAAGACGTTGGAGCTGCGCCCCCACGACACCACCCGCCGGAACAGGTACCGGGCCACCTCGTCCGGTGACAGCCGGCGCTGCCCCTTGAAGGTGCACGTGACGCCGTACTCGGTCTCGATCCCGAAGATCCGTCGGTCCACGCTTCGAGACTAGGCGCCGGGAGCCACACCAGCCCACCGCCGGACCGGCGGGGCGCTACCGCTTCGCGTCGAGCCGCTGCAGCAGGTCGTCGAACGCCTGCTCGATCTCGTCGTGCCCGTTCTGCGACGCCCGCTGCTTGCCGTGGATCAGCGCGGCCCGGTTGACCTTCGAGAAGTCGCCGTACGGGAAGTGGTAGCGCTTCTTCGTCTCCTCGCCGGCGTCCGGATCGACGGCGAGGTGCCAGGCGGCGTAGCCGTCCCAGCCGTGCGCGTCGATCTCGGCGTTGCCGTCGTCGGCGGACGGTGCGGCGTCGGACCACTCGGTCTCGTCGTCGTACTTCCCGTCGTCGATCAGCTTCCTCGCCTGCGCGAGGGCGTCGTCGTTGAGCTCGTAGTTCGGCATGCTCGCTCCCCTACCCGGCACGCGCGTGTCATTCGCCCGACTGCGGGTGCCCCTCGCCGCTGTCCGTGGTGCCCCCGGCGGTGTCGGGAGCGGCGGGGTCACCGAGCCCGGCCGGCGTGCCCGGGGCAGGGTGGCTGGGCACGTGGGCCGACGTCGGACGCTGCGCCCCTTCGGCGCCGGTCTCGCCGTCACCGAGGAGGGTGTGCAGGGCGGCGCCCACGACGCGGCGGAACGCACGCTTGGGGCGCCGCCTGTCCAGGACGGCGACCTCCAGCTGCTGGGCGGTCAGCCGCGACGGCCCGCCGTCGCCGCTCCCCGCCGTCGCGGGGCTGACCGCGGAGAGCGCGTCGACGCCGACCTTGAGCGCGTCGGCGAGCCCCATGCCGGCGTGGAAGTGGTCGCGCAGGTGCCCGGTGACGGCGTCGGCCTGGCCGCCCATGACCACGAAGTCGGGCTCGTCGACCACCGAGCCGTCGAAGGTGAGCCGGTACAGCTGGTCGCGGTCGGGGGTCTCCCCCACCTCGGCGACGCACAGCTCGACCTCGTAGGGCTTCATCTGCTCGGTGAAGATGGCGCCGAGGGTCTGCGCGTAGGCGTTGGCGATCACCCGGCCGGTGACGTCGCGCCGGTTGTAGGAGTAGCCGCGGACATCGGCCAGCCGGACGCCGGCGACGCGCAGGCTCTCGAACTCGCTGTAGCGACCGACCGCGGCGAAGCCGATGCGGTCGTAGATCTCGCCGATCTTGTGCAGGGTCGAGCTGGGGTTCTCGGCGATCAGCAGCACGCCGTCGACGTAGGTGAGGACGGCGACGCTGCGACCGCGCGAGATGCCCTTGCGGGCGTACTCCGAGCGGTCGCGCATGACCTGCTCGGCCGAGGCGTAGTAGGGCATGGTCATGGCTCAGGCCTCCCCGGCCGCGTTCTGGCGCTCGGCGGCCGCGCGCTCGGTCACGATGGCGTCGGCGACGGCGGCGATCTCGGCGTCGGTGAGCCGCACGGCGCCCTCGGCGTCGACCCGGTAGACGATCGGGTACAGCCGCCGGACCGGGTCGGGGCCGCCGGTGGCGGAGTCGTCGTCGGCGGCGTCGTAGAGGGCCTCGACCACGGTGCGGGTGGCGGCTGCGGCGTCCAGCCCCTGCCGCCACGTCTTCTTGAGGCTGTTCCGGGCGAACAGCGAGCCGGAGCCGACCGTGGCGTAGCCGCGCTCCTCGTAGTTCCCGCCGGTGACGTCGTAGCTGAAGATCCGGCCCGGGAGCTCGCCGGGGGCGGCGTCGAGGTCGAACCCGGCGAACAGCGGGACGACGGCCAGGCCCTGCAGCGCCGCACCGAGGTTTCCGCGGATCATCTGCGCCAGGCGGTTGGCCTTGCCGTCGAGGGAGAGCGTGAGGCCCTCGATCTTCTCGTAGTGCTCGAGCTCGACCTGGTAGAGCTTCACCATCTCGATGGCGATGCCCGCGGCGCCGGCGATGCCGATGACGCTGTAGGAGTCGGCCGGGTACACCTTCTCGATGTCGCGGCTGGAGATCAGGTTGCCCATGGTGGCGCGCCGGTCGCCGCCCATGAGGACGCCACCGGCGTAGGTGGCGGCGACGATCGTGGTGCCGTGCGGGGCGATGTCACCCACGGGCAGCTGCGGGACCGGGCGCCGGCCTGGGAGCAGGTCGGGCGCGGTGGACCCGAGGAAGTCGGTGAACGAGGAACCCACCCGGTCCAGGTACGCGGGGGGGAACCCGCTCCGGCCAGCTGACGACTCGTTCACCCATCCGCCTCTCCCGCCTGCCTGTGCCGGCGTTCTCTTCTGCTGCTGCCCGGGCGCACGTGCTCGTGAGACGCGTGTTCCAGGGGCCCGCTGCGACCCTACCGGCGGGGTGGCGCGGCTGGCCCTGCCTGGGTGGCCGCGACCAGGGAGTCGATGGCCTGCCGCTGGGCGTGGTGCTCGAGGTAGAAGGCGGCCACGTGGAGCAGGTACGGGTCGTCCCGGAACTGACCCAGACCGCCGTTGCAGTTGAAGCACAGCAGCGCCCGGACCGCGCCGGTCGCGTGGTCGTGGTCGACGTGCTGGGCCGGCGCCGCACGGCAGATGGCGCACAGCCCGCCCTGGGCTTCGAGCATGACGTCCGCCCGCTCGGCGGTGATGCCGTACCGCCGCTTCAGGTGATAAGTCCGGGAGCCTTCCAGCTTCTCCTTCGAGCGTTTGCCGCGCTCGTTGTGGCAAGGCTTGCAGTAGGGCGCCCGCCCGGACGGCTGGCCGGCATTGCGGACGAAGTCATCGAGCGGCTTGACCGATCCGCAGTCCGGGCACCACCTGGACCCCTCCGGCACTACCACTTCCCGGCGGTGACGACGCTTCGGTGGTCCTTGACGGGCGTCCTTCGAAGACAGGAGCCGGCGCCTGGCATGGAGCTTGCAGTAGAAGCTGAGGCCATCCACCCTCCGGCGGTCGCGGGAGAACTCGGCGACCGGCCTCAGTTCACCACAGTCCCGGCAATACTTTTCCGTGACCATTCCGATTTCCGCAAGGAATGGACTATTGGCCCCCTTTCTGCACATAAGAGCGGACGAATTCCTCGCTGTTCTCCTCGAGGACGTCGTCGATCTCGTCGAGGAGGGAATCGACGTCCTCGGTCATCTCCTTGTGGCGCTCGGCCACCTCCGAGTCGACCGACGCCTCGATCTCCTCGTTCTCCTCGCGCGACCGCGTCGCCTTCTGCTGCCCGCCGGTGTCCCTGGTGGCCATGCTGCCCTCCGGTCCTTCAAGTGGCTGCTGCTGCTCAGGAAAGTACCCGCAGCCACCGACATGTGGCGTCCGCCGACCGGGTGCGGTGGATGCCTCCCGGTCTGTGGACGACCGGTCAGGGGCCGGTGATCGTGTCGACGAGCTCCTGGGCCGTCGCCGACGCCTCGAACAGCGCGCCCACGTGCTCCCGCGTGCCCCGCAGTGGCTCGAGCGTCGGGATACGCACCAGGTTCTCCCGGCCCAGGTCGAAGACCACCGAGTCCCAGGAGGCAGCGGCGATCTGCATCGGGAAGCGGCGCAGGCACTCGCCGCGGAAAAACGCCCGGGTGTCCGCCGGCGGTGTCACCATCGCGCGGGTCACCTCGTCGTCGGTGAGCAGCCGCTGCATGGCACCACGCGCCACCAGCCGGTTGTACAGCCCCTTGTCCGGCCGGACGTCGGAGTACTGCAGATCCACCATCTGCAGCCGTGCGTCGTCCCACTCCAGGCCGTCGCGGGAGCGGTACCCCTCCAGCAGCCGTAGCTTCGCCGGCCAGTCCAGCCGGTCGGCCAGGCGCATCGGGTCGGCCGCCAGGTCGTCGAGGACGGCCGCCCACCGCTGCAGCACGTCGGTGGTCTGCTCGTCGGCCTCCCCGCGCGTCGCCACGAAGCGCTCGGCCGCCTCAAGGTAGAGCCGCTGCACCTCGATCGCGGTCAGCTGCCGTCCGTCGCGGAGCCGGACCCGGTGGGTGAGCGAGGGGTCGTGGCTGACCGCCTGCAGCTCGGCCACCGGCTCCTCGATCGCGAGGTCCGCTGGCAGGGCCCGCGCCTCGATCATGGCCAGCACCAGGGACGTGGTCCCGACCTTGAGGTAGGTCGACAGCTCCGCCAGGTTCGCGTCCCCGATGATCACGTGCAGCCGGCGGTACTCGTCGGGGTTGGCGTGCGGCTCGTCGCGGGTGTTGATGATCGGCCGCTTCAGGGTCGTCTCCAGGCCGACCTCGACCTCGAAGAAGTCGGCGCGCTGCGAGAGCTGGAACCCCGGCGTCCGGCTCTCCGTCCCGATGCCGACCTTGCCGGACCCGGCGAACACCTGCCGGGTGACGAAGAACGGCACCAGCCCGCGGATGATGTCGATGAACGGCGTCCGCCGGTCCATCAGGTAGTTCTCGTGCGCGCCGTAGGACGCGCCCTTCCCGTCGGTGTTGTTCTTGTAGAGCTGGATCGGGTGCGTGCCGGGGATCTGCGCGGCGCGGCGGGCGGCCTCGGCCATGACCCGCTCCCCTGCCTTGTCCCACAGGACGATGTCGCGCGGGCTGGTGACCTCCGGCGTCGAGTACTCCGGGTGCGCGTGGTCGACGTAGAGCCGCGCGCCGTTGGTCAGGATGACGTTGGCCATCCCGGAGTCCTCGTCGAGGTCGTTGTGGTCGAGGGCCTGCGCCGGGGTGAGGTCGAACCCCCGGGCATCGCGCAGCGGTGACTCCTCCTCGAAGTCCCACCGGGGACGGCGGGGCGTCGGCGCATCGGCCACCGCCCACGCGTTCACGACCAGGCTCGACAGCGTCGTCGGGTTCGCCCCCGGTTGCCGCGGCACCGAGATGCCGTACTCCACCTCGGTGCCCATGACCCGCCGCACGCTCATGGCCCAACCCTAGGCCGCGGCCGCGCCGGCGACCGGTGCCGGCATCGAGCAGTGGACGTGGCACATACCGGATCGGTTCCGTAGCCTCGGTGGTGCCCCGGCCGCACCCGCGCGGTCATCGGGACTACGCGGGCCACGGCCGTCGAGCCGGTACCCCGCACCCTTCGGACGCGCCGTGCGCCCTCTCCGCCCAGCGGCAGTGCTCCTTCTCCGTCGATCCGGCTCCGTGGGTGGAGCGCGCTGCCCCCGTCGCGGGGTCGGCCGCGTGGGCGACCGCCGTTCGAGAGGATCATGACGAACCCGAGCACCACCTCCGGCCCGTCCACCCGCGCCCTCCGGCGTCGCACCGCCGGCGTCGCTGCCACCGGCGCCCTGCTCCTCGCACCGTTCCTGGGCACGGGCACCGCTGCCGCCGCCGACGACGAGACCTGGGACCGCCTCGCGCAGTGCGAGAGCAGCGGCAACTGGTCGATCAACACCGGGAACGGCTACTACGGCGGCCTGCAGTTCTACCAGCCCACCTGGGAGGGGTTCGGTGGCACCGAGTACGCCCCGCGGGCCGACCTCGCCACCCGCGAGCAGCAGATCGCGATCGCCGAGAAGACCCTGGCGGTCCAGGGGTGGGGCGCCTGGCCGGCCTGCTCGGCGAAGCTGGGCCTGACCGAGGCGGACAAGGCCGGCAGCGCCACGGCGCCAGCGGCCGCCCCGGCTCCCGCGCCCGCGCGCGCGGCAGAGGCTCCGGCGCCCGCTCCGGCCGACGCCGGGCAGCAGTACACGGTCCAGGCCGGTGACACCCTCTCGCGGATCGCGGCGTCCGCTGGTGTCGACTGGCTCGCCGTCTACGAGGCCAACCGCGACGTCATCGGCGCCGACCCGGGGCTGATCTACCCCGGCCAGGTCCTCCACCTGGGCTGACCCGGCCCGACCGGCGCGTCCGGGGCTCCGGCTCCGGCTCCGCACCGCCGTCCTCCCTCACCGTGGCGCGTCCTCCCTCGCGGTGTGCGGTGAGGGAGGACGCGCCATGATCAGGTCACCTGATCGTCGACGAGCCCCTGACGGACAGACGGACGGACGGCCCGGCCACCACGCAGGTGGCCGGGCCGTCCGTTGTCGTGCCTAGAGGTACTGGCCGGTGTTGGTCGCGGTGTCGATGGCGCGGCCGGCCTCGTTCCCCTTGCCGCTGATGAGCGTGCGGATGTAGACGATCCGCTCGCCCTTCTTGCCCGAGATCCGCGCCCAGTCGTCGGGGTTGGTGGTGTTGGGCAGGTCCTCGTTCTCCTTGAACTCGTCGAGGCACGCCTGCATCAGGTGGCCGACCCGCAGGCCCCCGGTGCCGGTCTCCAGCCGCTCCTTGATCGCCATCTTCTTCGCGCGGTCGACGATGTTCTGCAGCATGGCGCCGGAGTTGAAGTCCTTGAAGTAGAGGACCTCCTTGTCACCGTTGGCGTAGGTGACCTCGAGGAAGCGGTTCTCCTCGCTCTCGGTGTACATGCGCTCGACGGTGCGCTGGATCATCCCGGCGATCGTCGACTCGCGGTTGCCACCGTGCTCGGCGAGGTCGTCGGAGTGCAGCGGCAGGTCGGGCACCAGGTACTTGCTGAAGATGTCGCGAGCGGCCTCGGCGTCGGGACGCTCGATCTTGATCTTCACGTCGAGCCGGCCCGGCCGCAGGATCGCCGGGTCGATCATGTCCTCCCGGTTGGAGGCGCCGATGACGATCACGTTCTCCAGGCCCTCGACGCCGTCGATCTCGCTGAGCAGCTGCGGGACGATCGTCGACTCAACGTCGGAGGACACCCCCGAGCCGCGGGTGCGGAAAATCGAGTCCATCTCGTCGAAGAACACGATGACCGGCGTGCCCTCGCTGGCCTTCTCCCGTGCCCGCTGGAACACCAGCCGGATGTGCCGCTCGGTCTCCCCGACGTACTTGTTGAGCAGCTCGGGGCCCTTGATGTTGAGGAAGTAGGACTTCGCCTGGTGGACGCCCTCGCCACGGACGGCGGCGACCTTCTTCGCCAGCGAGTTGGCCACGGCCTTGGCGATCAGCGTCTTGCCGCAGCCGGGCGGGCCGTACAGCAGGATGCCCTTGGGCGGGCGCAGCTGGTACTCGCGGAAGAGATCGGCATGCAGGAACGGCAGCTCGACGGCGTCGCGGATCTGCTCGATCTGCCGGGACAGGCCGCCGATGTCGGCGTAGTCGATGTCGGGGACCTCTTCGAGGACGAGCTCCTCGACCTCGCTCTTGGGGATCCGCTCGTAGACGTAGCCCGACCGGCTCTCCAGCAGCAGCGAGTCACCGACCCGCAGCGGCTGGCCGGTGAGCGAGTCGGCCAGGTAGACGACGCGCTCCTCGTCGGTGTGCCCGATGACCAGGGCCCGAGGGGTGACGCCGTCGACCGGCTCCAGCAGCTCCTTGAGCATGACGACGTCGCCCTGGCGCTCGAACGCGCGCGCCTCGACGACGTTCATCGCCTCGTTGAGCATGACCTCCTGGCCGGCGCGGAGCTCCTCGACCGCGACGTTCGGCGACACCGAGACGCGCAGCTTGCGGCCGCCGGTGAACACGTCGACCGTGCCGTCGTCGTAGGAGCTCAGGAAGACGCCGTAGCCCGACGGCGGCTGCCCGAGGCGGTCGACCTCCTCCTTGAGCGTGACCAGCTGCTCCCGCGCGTCGCGCAGCGTGCCGGCCAGCTTGTCGTTGCGCTCGGAGAGGAAGGCCGCCCGGCCTTCCGCCTCGGCTATCCGCTCCTCCAGCGCGCGCACCTGGCGCGGGCTGTCGGCCACCTTGCGGCGGAGCAGGGCGATCTCCTCCTCGAGGTAGGAGATCTGGCTGAGCAGCGAGGCGACGTCACGCTCACGCCGCGCCTTCATCTCGTCAGGACCCAGGCCCATCACGCACCTCCGCACTGTCGGGGGAGCCAGGACGCAAATCTATACACGCACGACGACACTTCGCCGTGGGCTCGCGGAGGTCGTCGGCGGCTGCTAGTGGTCGGCGTCCACCGCCCCGCGCCGAACGCGGGGCCTCTCCTCAGTGCTTCTGCGCGCGGCGCTGACGGACGGGGGCGACCGCGCCCTCGGCCAGGCGGCGGGCGGTGACGAGGAAAGCGGTGTGGGCGACCATCCGGTGCTCCGGGCGCACGGCGAGGCCGACCGCGTGCCACGGCCGCAGGAGGGTCTCCCAGGCGTAGGGCTCGGTCCACACGCCCTGCGCGCGCAGCGCCTCCACGTAGGTGGACAGCTGGGTGACGGTGGCGACGTAGCCCACCAGCACGCCGCCGGGACGCAGCGCGGCGGCGACCGTCGGCAGGACCGCCCACGGCTCCAGCATGTCCAGGACGACCCGGTCGACGACCTCGTCCACCGGGTGGTCGGCGAGGTCGCCCAGCCGCAGGCTCCAGTTGGCCGGGACCTCGCCGAAGAAGGCGCCGACGTTGGTCCGGGCGACGTCGGCGAAGTCCTCGCGCCGCTCGTAGCTGGTCAGCGAGCCCTCGGCGCCCACGGCCCGGAGCAGCGAGCAGCTGAGCGCGCCGGAGCCGGCGCCGGCCTCCAGCACCCGCATGCCGGGGCCGATGTCGCCGAAGCCGACGATCTGCGCGGCGTCCTTGGGGTAGATCACCTGCGCGCCGCGCGGCATGGAGAGCACGTAGTCGGCGAGCAGCGGGCGCAACGCCAGGTAGCCGGTGTTGGCCGTCGAGTGCACGACCGACCCCTCGGGCGCGCCGATGAGGTCGTCGTGCTCGATGGCGCCGCGGTGGGTGTGGAACTGCTTGCCGGGCGTCAGGACGACGGTGTGCAGCCGCCCCTTGGGGTCGGTGAGCTGCACCCGGTCACCGGCGACGAAGGCCCCCTCCACCGGCTCGGCCCGCTGCTCGGCAGCCGCTCCCCCGCTGTCCTCCGGGGCCGGCGCCTCCCCCGGCGCGGGCTGCGCCTCCTCGACGACGTCGGTCCCGGGCTCCTGCTCACTGGTCACGGGCGACCAGCGTACGGACGGCGGCGGTGTGACCCGGGACGCCGATGCGGCGCGGGCGCTCGGAACTGTCGGAGGCGCCACCTAGCCTCGGGTGCATGACGGCGATGGTGCAGACCGACCCGGTGACCGACACGCCCGCCGAGGGTGCCGGGGTGCCCGGTGACGTGACGGCACCGCGCCGCCCGTCGCTCTCGCCCAGCCGGGCGGCCGACTTCAAGACGTGCCCGCTGCTCTACCGCTTCCGCACCATCGACCGGCTGCCCGAGCGCAAGAGCCTGGCCGCCGTCCGCGGCACCCTCGTCCACTCCGTGCTGGAACGCCTCTACGACCTGCCCCCGGCGCAGCGCACCCCGGAGGGCGCCCTGGAGCTGCTCGAGCCGGCGTGGGCGGAGCTGCGCGACGAGCCCGGCATCGCCGAGCTGTTCGAGACCGGCCAGGACGAGGGCGCGGAGAGCGACGCGAACGCGCCCGAGTCGGTGGCGGCCTGGCTGGCCTCGGCCGGGAAGCTCGTCGAGAAGTACTTCTCGCTGGAGGACCCGCGCCGCATCCAGCCGGCGGGTCGAGAGGAGCTCGTCGAGGTGACGCTGCCCGACGGGCTGCTGCTGCGCGGTTACGTCGACCGGCTGGACGTCGCCCCCAACGGCGCGCTGCGGGTGGTCGACTACAAGACCGGGTCGATGCCGCGCGAGGCGTTCGAGTCCAAGGCGCTGTTCCAGATGAAGTTCTACGCGCTGGTGCTCTGGCGCACCCGCGGGGTGGTGGCCGCCCAGCTCAAGCTGCTCTACCTGGGTGACGGCGACGCGCTGACCTACGCCCCCGAGGAGGCCGAGCTGGTCCGCTTCGAGCGCACGCTGCTGGCCATCTGGTCGGCGATCGAGCGGGCCGTCGCCACGGGTGAGTTCCGGCCCAACAAGAGCCGGCTCTGCGGCTGGTGCGACCACCAGGCGCTGTGCCCGGCGTTCGGCGGCACTCCCCCGCCGTTCCCGGCGGAGGCCGCGGCGTCAGCGGGTTGGCGGACGACGCTGCCGGTGACGCCGGTGACGCCGGTGTGACCGGGGCGGTGACCGTCCGCGCCGCCGTGCCGGCGGATCTCGCCGCCGTGCTGGGCCTGTACCGCCACCTGTACCCGGAACTCGACCACGACGCGACGGCGGCGGTGCGGGACGCCTGGGCCGGCACCATGGCGACACCCGGACGCACGGTGCTCGTCGCCGAGGCTGCCGGAACCGTGGTCGGGACGGCGGATGTCACGGTGCTCGCCAACGCGGCTCACGCCGGTGAGCCGTACCTGCTCGTGGAGAACGTCGTCGTGGACAGCGCCCATCGGCGCTCCGGCGTGGGTACGGCCCTTCTCGGCGCCGCACGGGAGCACGGGCACCGGACCGGCTGCTACAAGGTGCAGCTCTCGGCCGACGACCCGGCTGCCTTCGCGTTCTACGAGGCCGCCGGGCTGCGCCCAGCCGCCCGGACGTACAAGGAGTACCTCGGCTGACCGACCGGAGCGTGCGGTCCACACCTCCGACCCCGCGGTCCTCGCCTCACGTCACCTGCGCGCCCGCGGGACCGACACCGGATGCACCGTCGTCGTGACGAGCGGACAGCGACGCCGTGTCCGTGCGCCCGAGGAGAACCTCGCCATCGTCAGGGTGCGCGCCGACCCACGGCGGATTCGATCCTCTCCCTCAGCTGCGCGCAGAGGCGGCCGCCGACGCAGGACGCAGATCGCGTGTCGGGATCAGCCCCCTCGCGGGGCGGCGGCGGCCACCACCTCGCGGGCGACGAGCACCGCCTCGAGCTCCGGCACGCCCACCTGCACGAGCGTCTCGCGCACGGTGAGCCCCGGTGCGGGCGGGACCGGCTGCATCGCCGGCACGCCCAGCACCGCCATCCCGGCGGCCAGCCCGGCGGTCACGCCGACCAGCGAGTCCTCCACGACCACGCAGGCCTCGACGTCGACGCCGAGCGCGGTGGCCGCCTGCAGGTAAGGCGCCGGATCGGGCTTGCGGGCGGGTACCTCGTCGCCGCAGACGGTGACGTCGAACGGCTCGCCGCCGAGGTCCTCGGCGATGCTGGCGAGCACGACCGCGGCCAGCCGGCGCGGCGTCGTCGTCACCAGGGCGGTGGCCAGGCCGGCGTCGCGCACCGCCTCCACCAGCTCGCGGGCCCCGGGACGCCACGGGATGCCGGCGGTCGCCATCAGCTCGCCCGCTCGGTCCTCGACGCGGCGGGCGTCGGCCTGCAGCTGGTCCTCCGACCGGACCACGCCGAGGTCGGCGTACAGCACCCGCATCGAGTGGCGCATGCTCGTGCCGACCGTGGCGGCGCGGGCCTCGGCCGACATGCGCCCGCCGAGCGAGCCGGCGAGCTCGAACATCGCCTCCCCCCAGTACTCCTCGGTCTGCACGAGCGTGCCGTCCATGTCGAACAGCACCGCCCGCAGCTGCGCCGGGTCGCTCATTCGTCCTCGGTCCGGTAGCCGAGGTTGGGCGACAGCCACTTCTCCGCCTCCGCGAGCGTCCAGCCCTTGCGCCGGGCGTAGTCCTCGACCTGGTCGCGCCCGACCCGGCCCAGCACGAAGTACTGCGCCTGCGGGTGGGCGAAGTAGAGGCCGCTCACCGCCGCACCCGGCCACATGGCCAGGCTCTCGGTGAGCTGGATGCCGGCGGCCGCCTCGACGTCGAGCAGGTCCCAGATCGTCAGCTTCTCGGTGTGCTCGGGGCACGCCGGATACCCCGGGGCCGGCCGGATGCCGCGGTACTTCTCGGCGATGAGGGCCTCGCTGTCCAGCGACTCGTCGGCGGCGTAGCCCCAGAACTCCCGGCGCACCCGCTCGTGGAGCCGCTCGGCGAACGCCTCGGCGAGCCGGTCCGCCAGGGCCTCGAGCATGATCGCGCTGTAGTCGTCGTTGTCCTTCTTGAACGCCGCCACCCGCTCGGCCGCGCCCAGCCCGGCCGTCACCGCGAACGCACCGACGTAGTCGCGCAGGCCGGTGTCCTTCGGTGCCACGAAGTCCGCCAGGGACTTCCGCGGCGAGCCGTCGCGGCCCTCGGTCTGCTGCCGCAGCTGGTGCAGCGTCGCCCGCACGGCGGTCCGCGACTCGTCGGTGTAGACCTCGATGTCCTCGCCGTCGACCCGGTTGGCCGGGAACAGCCCGAGGACGCCGCTGGCCCGCAGCCACTTCTCCGCGACGATCCGGTCCAGCATCTGCTGGGCGTCGTCGTACAGCCGCCGGGCGGCCTCACCGCTGGCCGGGTTGTGCAGGATGTCGGGGAACCGGCCGCGCATCTCCCAGGCGTTGAAGAACGGCTGCCAGTCGATGTAGCCGCGCAGCTCCTCGAGCGGGTAGTCGTGGAAGTGCCGGACGAACTGGGTGGCCTGCCCGAGGGCGCAGGTCGGGCCCTCGCAGACGTCCTTGGCCTGCTGCACGAGCATCCGCGGCCGCGGCGGCGTGTAGTCGCTCCAGTCCACCGGGGTCGCGGCGGCCCGGGCGTCCGCGAGCGGCAGCAGCTTCCGGCTGTCCTGCCGGGCGGCGTGCCGCTCGCGCAGGGCCTCGTAGTCGCGGTCGGTCTCGGCCAGCAGCGTCGGGCGCTGCTCGTCGGAGAGCAGCGCGGCGACCACCGGCACCGACCGGGACGCGTCCTTCACCCAGACGACCGGCCCGTGGTACTTCCTGTCGATCTTCACCGCCGTGTGCGCGCGCGAGGTGGTCGCACCACCGATGAGCAGCGGGATGTCGAAACCCTGCCGCTCCATCTCCGAGGCGAGGGTGACCATCTCGTCCAGCGACGGCGTGATCAGCCCGGAGAGCCCGATGATGTCGGCGCCCTCGGCCTTGGCGGCGTCCAGGATCTTCTGCGGCGGCACCATGACGCCGAGGTCGACGACGTCGTAGTTGTTGCACTGCAGGACGACCCCGACGATGTTCTTGCCGATGTCGTGGACGTCGCCCTTGGCCGTCGCCATGACGACCTTCCCGTTGCTGCGCTCGGCGTCGCCCGGCTGCTTCTCCGCCTCGATGAACGGGATGAGGTAGGCGACGGCCTTCTTCATGACCCGGGCGGACTTCACCACCTGCGGCAGGAACATCTTCCCAGCCCCGAACAGGTCCCCGACCACGTTCATGCCGTCCATCAGCGGGCCCTCGATGACCTCGATGGGCCGGCCGCCGCGGGCGGCGATCTCGGCGCGCAGCTCCTCGGTGTCGTCCTCGACGTGCGCGTCGATGCCCTTCACCAGGGCGTGGGTGATCCGCTCCCCCACCGGCAGCGACCGCCACTCCTCGGTGGCGACCTCCTTGACCGAGCCGTCCCCGGCGAAGTCGCCGGCGATCTCGAGCAGCCGTTCGGTGCTGTCCGGGCGGCGGTTGAGGATCACGTCCTCGATCCGCTCGCGCAGCAGCTCGGGCACCTCGCTGTAGACCTCGAGCTGGCCGGCGTTGACGATCGCCATGTCCAGGCCCGCCGCGATCGCGTGGTACAGGAAGACCGAGTGGATCGCCTCGCGCACCGGGTTGTTGCCGCGGAAGGAGAACGACACGTTCGAGACGCCGCCGGACACCAGCGCGCCGGGCAGGTTCTGCTTGATCCAGCGGGTGGCCTCGATGAAGTCCAGGCCGTAGTTCGCGTGCTCCTCGATGCCCGTGGCGACGGCGAAGATGTTCGGGTCGAAGATGATGTCCTCGGCCGGGAACCCGACCTGCTCGACGAGGATGTCGTAGGCCCGGCGGCAGATCTGGGTGCGGCGCTCCAGGGTGTCGCCCTGGCCGTCCTCGTCGAAGGCCATGACCACGATCGCGGCGCCGTACTTGCGGCACAACCGTGCGTGGTGGACGAACTTCTCCTCACCCTCCTTGAGGGAGATGGAGTTGACGATCGCCTTGCCCTGGATGTTCTTGAGGCCGGCCTCCATGACCTCCCACTTGGAGGAGTCGACCATGACGGGCACGCGGGAGATGTCGGGCTCGGCGGCGATCAGCTTGGTGAAGCGGTCCATCGCCTCGACGCCGTCGATCATCCCCTCGTCCATGTTGACGTCGATGACCTGCGCGCCGGCGTCCACCTGCTGCCGCGCCACGGTCAGCGCGGTCGGGTAGTCACCGGCCTTGATCAGGTTCCGGAAGCGGGCCGAGCCGGTGATGTTGGTGCGCTCGCCGACGTTGACGAACAGCGAGTCCTCATCGACGGTCAGCGGCTCCAGCCCCGACAGCCGCAGCGCCGGCCGAGCCTCGACCGGGACACGCGGCGCCTGGTCCTCCACGGCCCGGGCGATGGCGGCGATGTGTGCCGGGGTGGTGCCGCAGCAGCCGCCCACGAGGTTGACGAAGCCGCTCTCGGCGAACTCCGCGACGATCGCGGCGGTCTCCTCGGGCGCCTCGTCGTACTCGCCGAAGGCGTTGGGCAGCCCCGCGTTGGGGTAGCAGGAGACGAAGGTGTCGGCCACCCGCGCGATCTCCGCGATGTAGGGCCGCATCTCCTTGGCGCCGAGCGCGCAGTTGAGGCCCACCAGCAGCGGCTTGACGTGCCGCACCGAGTGCCAGAACGCCTCGGACGTCTGACCCGACAGGGTGCGGCCGGAGGCGTCGGTGATCGTGCCGGAGATGAGGACCGGCCAGCGGCGTCCGCGCTCCTCGAACAGCGTCTCCAGGGCGAAGATCGCCGCCTTGGCGTTGAGCGTGTCGAAGATCGTCTCGATCAGCAGCGCGTCCGATCCGCCGTCGACCAGGCCGTTGGCCTGCTCCAGGTAAGCCTCCACCAGCTGGTCGAAGCCGACGTTGCGGGCGCCGGGGTCGTTGACGTCGGGCGAGATGGACGCCGTCCGGCTGGTCGGACCGATCGCACCGACGACGAAGCGCGGCTTGTCCGGGGTGCGGGCGGTCATCGCGTCCGCCTCGCGGCGGGCGAGCCGGGCCGAGGCGACGTTCAGCTCGTAGGCCAGCTCCTGCATGCCGTAGTCGGCCAGCGAGATCGTCGTGGCGTTGAAGGTGTTGGTCTCGATGAGGTCGGCGCCGGCCTCGAGGTACTCGCGGTGGATCGAGGCGATGATCTGCGGCTGGGTGATGCTCAGCAGGTCGTTGTTGCCCTGCACGTCGCTGGGCCAGTCGGCGAAGCGCTCCCCGCGGTAGCCGGCCTCGTCGGGACGGTCGCGCTGGATCGCCGTCCCCATCGCGCCGTCGAGCACCAGGATCCGCTGCTCCAGCAGCGCTCGGAGCTGCGCGGTCGCATCGGGTCGGAGAACGGGTGACTCGGACACGGTGATCCCCAGGGTTCTAACTCGTTGGGCGTGCGGGCCTCGCGCTCCGTCACCCCGGCGGGCTGGCCCAGGCCTGGGCGTTCCCGATGTCGGTTGCCATCTTCGCACCTGGCACACCGGCGGTGCAGCAGGCGTGGTGGGCGCACGCCCGTCACGACGGCGTCCGGGGCCGGACCCGCGGCGTGCGGCCGGGCGGGACGGCCGGAGCGACGTAGGCTGGCAGAGGTGATCGATCCTCAGTCCGACGCCGATGACCTGCCGCAGCTCACCGACCCGGTGGTCGTGGTGGCGTTCGCGGGCTGGAACGACGCCGGGGACGCCGCCACGGGAGCCGTCGAGCACCTCGAGCTGATCTGGGACGCGAAGCCGCTGGCCGCGCTCGACCCCGAGGACTACTACGACTTCCAGGTCAACCGGCCCACGGTCTCGCTGGTCGGCGGGGTGAGCCGGCGCATCGAGTGGCCCACCACCCGGATCTCCGTGGCCCGGCCCGAGGGGCTGGACCGTGACGTGGTCCTCGTCCGGGGCATCGAGCCGAACATGCGCTGGCGCAGCTTCTGCGAGGAGCTGCTGGAGATCCTCGACGAGCTCGACGCCTCGATCGTGGTCGCCCTCGGCGCCCTGCTGGCCGACACCCCGCACACCCGGCCCACGCCGGTCACCGGGTCGGCGTACGACCAGGAGTCCGCGCGGGCCTACGGGCTGGAGACCTCCCGGTACGAGGGCCCGACCGGGATCCTGGGCGTGTTCCAGGACGCCTGCGTGCAGGCCGGGCTGCCGGCGATCAGCTTCTGGGCCGCCGTCCCCCACTACGTGTCCCAGCCGCCGTCGCCCCGCGCCACCGTCGCCCTGCTGCAGCGGGTGGAGGAGGTCCTGGAGATCACGGTGCCGCTCGGCGCCCTGCCCCAGCAGGCCGACGACTGGGTGAAGACCGTCGACGAGATGGCCAGCGAGGACGCCGAGGTCGTCGAGTACGTGCGCTCGCTCGAGGAGCGGGCCACCGAGGTCGACCTGTCACAGGCCAACGGCGACCAGATCGCCCGGGAGTTCGAGAGGTATCTGCGCCGCCGCGGCGGCTCCGCGGGCGGAGCGTGACCGTGCCCGGCCGGCCTGCCCTACGGTGACCCCGGGCCGCGGACGGCGGCATGGGTCGGAGGTCCCGGCAGTGGAGATCGTGGAGCGCGCCGAGTCGTTCGTGCTGGGCACCGGCGTCGAGGCCCGGTTCGACGAGCTGGCGACCGCCGTTCCGGCGGCCTGGCAGGAGGTCTTCGCGCGGCGGGACGAGCTGCCGGCACCGAGTGCCGGAGGGTTCGCCGAGACCAGCCGGCACCTCGGGGACGGCCGCTACCGCGAGACCGTCGGGGTCCTGCTCGACGCCCCGCTCGCAGTGCCCGGGGGGATGGTGGTCACCCCGGCGCCCGCCGGTCGCTACGTGCACCACCGCCACGACGGCGCCGTCGAGGAGATCGCCGCAGGCTTCCAGGAGATCTACGACTGGGCGGCCACCCGCGACCTGCGGCTGGGCGACGTCAAGCTGGACGTCGGCTACACCGCCGACGGGATCCCGCAGCCGCACGACCTGTACATCGTCGTCGCCTGAACCGGCGGCTCAGCCCGCCACGACGAACGCCCGCGCCTCCCGCAGGTGGACCAGGCAGGTCTCCTCGTCGGGGTCCGGGATGCTGACCCACTCCCTCATGGGCCGCCCCGGCCGCGGTGAGCACGGCTCCCCCCGGCCGTCGGCGATGAGCTCCGCGACGCGGCGGGTCGGGAGCCGGTGCGCCACGCGGATCCCTCCGTCGCCGCGGGCCCGTTCCGTGGCCGACGTCATCGAGGCAGCCCACGGCCGCACGTGGGCGGAGTTCGTCGTCAGTCGCTGCGCAGCAGCGGCCGCATCTGCGCCGACGCGTCCGCGTCGAACAGCCGGTCGTGCACGGCGAGCGCGAACCGGTCGGTCATCCCGGAGACGTAGTCGACCACCTGGGTGAGCGGATCTGCCTCGGTGTCGCGGTAGCTGGCCGGGATGAGCTCGGGGCGGGCCAGGTGGTGGTCGACGAGCCGGCGGATGACGTCGACCGCCAGGTGCTTCTGCCCGGCGGCGACGTCGGAGGCGTAGACGCGGGCGAACATGAAGTCGCGCAGCTCGTGCATCGCCTGCAGCGGCTCCGGCGCCATGACGACGCGTGTGCTGCCCGGGGCCAGCGAGCCCTCGACGACGGCGTCGATCATCGACCCGACCATCTCGCTGCCCGGCTGCCCGAAGACGGCGACGGCGCGCGCCGGCAGGTCGACGGGGCGGATCACCCCGGCGCGGACGGCGTCCAGCGCGTCGTGCGACAGGTAGCCGATCCGGTCGGCGTAGCGGACGCACTCGGCCTCGCGGGTGGCCGGTGGCGGGTCGATCTTCCAGCTGTGCGCGCGGATGCCGTCGCGCACCTCCCAGGTGAGGTTGAGGTCCTCCAGCACCTCGACGATGCGCACGCCCTGGGCGGCGTGGTGCCAGCCGCCGACGACGTAGGGGTCGAAGGCCTCCTCGCCGATGTGCCCGAACGGCGAGTGCCCCACGTCGTGGCCCAGGGCGATCGCCTCGGCCAGCGTCTCGTTGAGCCCCAGCGCCCGGGCCAGCGAGCGCGCCACCTGGGTCACCTGCAGCGTGTGGGTGAGCCGGGTGACGAAGTGGTCGCCGTCGGGGTTGAGGAAGACCTGGGTCTTGTGCTTGAGCCGGCGGAACGCCTTCGCGTGCAGGATCCGGTCCCGGTCCCGCTCGAAGGCGGTGCGCAGCGCGTCCTCCGGCTCCGGGCGCGCCCGGCCCCGGCTCGCCACCGCCCGGGTCGCGGCGGGGGCGAGCTGCTCCTCGGCCCGCTCGCGCGCCGCGCGATCGGTGAGCCGGAACGGACGGTCGGGGACGCCGGCCATCAGGAGCCCTGCAGCTCCACGCCCAGGAGCGCGTCGACGGCGTCGCAGACGACCTGCGGCGCGTGCTCCTCCAGATCCTCGCCGCCGGCCAGCGTGCGGGCCGCCCAGGCGTCGACCAGGGCGATCGCGCCAGGGCTGTCGAGGTCGTCGGACAGCCGCTCCCGCAGCCCGTGCAGCACCGGGCCGGCCGGGGCACCGGCCTCGCGGCCGACGGCGCTCCGCCAGGTGGCCAGCCGCTCCTGGGCCTCGGTGAGCAGCCGGTCGCTCCACTCCCGGTCGGTGCGGTAGTGCCCGGACAGCAGGGCCAGCCGGATGGCCATCGGGTCCACGCCCTCGCCGCGCAGCTTGGAGACGAAGACCAGGTTGCCCCGGCTCTTGCTCATCTTCTCGCCGTCCAGGCCGACCATCGCGGCGTGCACGTAGGCCCGGGCGAAGGGCTTGGTGGCGGTGAGCGCCTCGGCGTGCAGGGCGGAGAACTCGTGGTGCGGGAAGACCAGGTCGCTGCCGCCGCCCTGGACGTCGAACCCCATGCCGATCGTGTCCAACGCGATCGCCGCGCACTCGATGTGCCAGCCCGGCCGCCCGCGCGTGCCCCGCGGCCCGGGCCAGGCCGGCTCCTCGGGCCGCTCGCCGCGCCAGAGCAGCGGGTCCAGGCGGTTGCGCTTGCCCGCCCGGTCGGGGTCCCCGCCACGCTCGGCGAAGAAGGACAGCATCGTGGCCTCGTCGTAGCCGGATTCCGCGCCGAAGCCGGGCGCCTGCGCGACGTCGTGGTAGATGTCGCCGGTGCCGTCGGCCAGGACGTAGGCCAGACCCGCGTCGAGCAGCTGCTCGATGTGCGCCACGATCCGCGGGATCGACTCGACCGCGCCCACGTAGTCCTCCGGGGGCAGCACGCGCAGCGCTGTCATGTCCTCCCGGAACAGGGCCGTCTCGCGCATGGCCAGGACGATCCAGTCCTCCCGGTCGCGCGCGGCGCGCTCGAGCAGCGGATCGTCGACGTCGGTCACGTTCTGCACGTAGTGGACGGCGTGCCCGGCGTCGCGCCACACCCGGTTGACCAGGTCGAAGGCCAGGTAGGTGGCGGCGTGGCCCAGGTGCGTGGCGTCGTAGGGCGTGATGCCGCAGACGTACATCCGCGCAGTCCGGTCCGGCGTCGTCGCGACGATCTCACCGCGAGCGGTGTCGTAGACCTTGAGCACGGAGCCCGTGCCGGGCAGGGTCGGCAGCAGGGGGGCGGACCAGGAGAGCACGGCACGAGCCTAGAGCCGCGGTCCGACGGCACCGGCCCCGCAGGTCCGTGCGGGTCATCACGTCGGAGGGCAAGGCGCCGGTGGCGCCCCCACCGCAGGAGGAGGAGCGATGCAGCTCGACGAGTACCTGCCGGCCCTGCGGCGGGTCGACGCCCGGTTCGCCGACGCCGCAGCGGAGGCGGTCCTCGCCCGCGGGTGGGCGGTCCCGGTCCCCGGGTGTCCCGGGTGGACGCTGGCCGACCTGGTGTGGCACCTGTCCGAGGTGCAGCACTTCTGGGCGTGGGTGGTGCGCACCCGCGCCCAGGACCTCGCCACCTACGTCGAGCCGGCGCGACGGGCCGACGACGAGCTGCTGGGGTACGTGGCCGCGCAGGGCGCCGAGCTGGAGGCAGCGCTCGCCGCGGCCGACCCGGCCGAGCGGGTGTGGACGTGGGCGCCGCAGAAGGACGTCGCGTTCGTCCTGCGCCGGCAGCTGCAGGAGGCCACCGTGCACACCGTCGACGTCGAGCAGGTGCTCGGCGACGTCCGCCCGATCCCCACCGCCGTCGGGCTGGACGGCCTGGACGAGTGGCTGGAGCTCATGGTCCCCGCGGCGCTGCCCGACGGCCCGCCCGAGGACGCGCACCCGGTCGTCCTGCACGCCGTGGACGCCGACGCCGAGCGCACCCTCTTCCCCGGCACGAAGCCGTTCCCGATCGCCGCGCTCACCGGGACCGCCGGTGACCTGCTCCTTGCCGTGTGGCGCCGGGTACCGCTGGACGTGCTCACCGTCGACGGCGACGGCCTCCAGGCGGCCGCGATGATCGCCCTCGTGCGGCTCGACTGACGGGCCGGCCGGCCGCTCAGGTGACGGCGGTCGACCAGTAGCGGGCCATGAGCTCGTGGGACCAGGCCGGCTGCCGCACCTCACCACGCGGTCCGAACTCGGCCATGTACGGCTTGATGTCCAGGACGGGGGTGCCGTCGATCGCGTCGAGGCCGCGCACGTGGAGCACCAGGCCGTCCACATCGAGGAGCCGGCAGACCGTCGCACCGATCCGGTTGGGGCGCCCCTTGCCCCGCTGGGCGAAGATCCCGACCTCGGGCCACTCGGGGTTGCCGCGTGGCCGCCGCGCCCCGGTCTGCACGGCGCCGGGGTCCACGCGGTCGAAGAGGTAGACCACCTCGACGTGGGAGAACTGGTCGAGCCCGGCCAGCGCGTCGGGGGCGAACCGCCCGCCGTCGAGGCTGATCGACGCCGGGACCGCATCCCAGTCGTCGTCGACCGGCTCTGCCCGCGCCGACGTGACCGTGCCGATGGGTTCGACGAGCATGCCGGCATCCTGGCACCGGTCGTCGGCGCGGTTCACGTCCAGGTCACCGCGTGGCGGTCGAACTCCTCGCCGGTCTGGACGCCGACGACGCAGAACACGAGGCCGGCCGGGTCGAGCATCTGCCAGAACGAGCCCATGTCCCGGTGGCGGGTGGCGCCCAGGGCTTCCAGCCGGGCCACCTCGGCCGGGATGTCATCGGTCTCGACGTCGACGTGCCACCGCGGGGGCGTTCCCTCCCCCGTCCGCTGGATCTCCACGTGCCAGCCGTCGGCGAACGATCCCAGCGACGCCCAGTCGGCGTCGTCGGCATCGGGTTGCGCGGTGCGGCCGGTCGCCCCGGCCCAGAAAGCGGTGCCCGCGGCGTGGTGCTCCGGCGGGAGGTCGAGCAGGAGGATGGACAGGCGGCTGCGGTGCGGCATGAGCGGGATGGTGGTGCACCGCACCGACAGGTCGGCGGTGCCCTGCGCGACTTCGGCGATGTTGCCCTCTGCGGCGCGCTGATGCGGGCCAGTGTGCAGATCTTGCCGTCAGAAGGGCGGCCAGGGCAGAGCGGGCCACTCCCCGCTCGGCTCGGGGTGGCGGCCGGTGCGCAGCAGCTCGGCCACCCGCCGCTGCGTGCAGCGCACCTCCGCGCGGGTCAGGTGCTCGTGCAGCTGCTCCCCGAGGTCGCCGCGCAGCCCGTCGGCGAGGCGTTCGAGCACCGCCAGCGCCTCGGCGGTCAACGGCGACCCGGCCCAGCGCCACAGCAGGGTGCGGAGCTTGGGGTCGACGGAGAAGCAGATGCCGTGGTCCACGCCGTGCACGTGGCCGCCGGGCATCGGGATGATGTGCCCGCCCTTGCGGTCGGCGTTGTTCACGACGGCGTCGAACACGGCCATCCGGCGCAGCGCCGGGTCGTCGCGCCGCACGAAGGCGGCCAGGTCGACCTCCTCGTCGCCGTCGACCCACAGCTGCACCATCCCGGGACCGAACGGTCCCTCGCGGAGCACCGTGGGCGGCACGATCCGCCAGCCGGTCGCCTCGGACACGAGGTAGGCGGAGATCTCCCGGCCGGCGAGGGTGCCGTCGGGGAAGTCCCACAGCGGCCGCTCCCCCGCGACCGGCTTGTAGACGCACTCGGCGGCGAGGTCGCCGGACCGGATGGCGCCGACCAGGGTCACGTTGGACGCGTCGAGCATCCGGCCCTCGACGTCGATCACGCCGGTCCGCAGCAGCTGCAGGGCCTCGGCGTCGTCGGCGGGCGGGCGGAGGTCGCTCCGCTCCGCCGGCTGCTCGCTCACCGCGGGCCGCCGCTCAGCGGCGGTAGCCGTTCTGCCGCGGGCACACGTGGCCCACCGGGTCCAGCGGCAGGGAGCACAGCGGGCAGGACGGGCGCCCGGCGGCGACCACCCGGCGGGCGCGGGCGATGAAGGCACGCGCGGCCATGGGGGTGATCGTCACCCGCAGCGCATCGGGCCCCTCCTCGCTGTCGGAGAGGATCACGTCCTCCTCGATCGGCTCCTCGCCGGCGGCCACCGCCTCCACGACGACGGCCTCGGCGGTGCCGTCCCAGGCCAGGCCCATCGCGGCGACGCGGAACTCCTCGTCGACCGGCGCGGTGAGCGGCTCCAGGTCGTCGACGTCGGCCTCGGGCGGGATCACCGTGCCGGCCCGGCCGCTGACCTCGTCGAGCAGGTCGTTCATCCGGTCGGCCAGGACCTGCACCTGCGTCTTCTCCAGCGCGACGCTGACCGTGCGGCCGGTGTCGTCGGTGGCCTGCAGGTAGAACGTCCGGTCCCCGGGCTGACCCACCGTTCCCGCGACGAACCGGCTGGGGCGATCGAAGAGATGGACCTGACGGGGCACGCGCCCAGGTTACGCGGGGGCGCCCGACCCGCCGCCCACCACGGCGTCCGACGAGGCCTTGCGCCGGCGCCCCTTGCGGGGCGGGGGGATCAGCGCGGAGACGTCGCCGCCGGTGTCGTTGATCCGCGCCACGAAGGGCCGGGTGTCGGTGTAGGAGACCACCGAGATCGAGGCCGGGTCGACGACGATCCGCTGGAACTGGTCGAGGTGCAGCCCCAGGGCGTCGGCGAGCACCGCCTTGATCACGTCGCCGTGGCTGCAGGCCAGCCAGACCGCGTCCGGGCCCAGCCGCGCGTTCCACTCGCGGACGGCGGCCACGGCCCGCGCCTGGGTCTGGGCCAGCCCCTCCCCCTCCGACCCCGGGAACACCGCGGCCGACGGGTGCTGCTGCACGACCTTCCAGAGCGGCTCCTTGACCAGCTCCTTCAGCGGGCGGCCGGTCCAGTCGCCGTAGCGCGCCTCCCCCAGCCGGTCCTCGATCGCCGGCTCCAGGTCGCGCCCGGCGGCGACGGCGCCCGCCGTCTGCCGGCACCGCTCCAGGGGGCTGCTGACGACGGCGGCCAGCGGCACCTTCGCCAGCCGCTGCGCCACCGCCTGCGCCTGCGTCTGCCCGGTCTCGTCGAGCTGGACACCGGGGGTCCACCCGGCGAGCACCCCGCCCGTGTTCGCGGTGCTCCGGCCGTGCCGCAGGAGGATGACGGTGGTCACCGGGCGAGCGTAGGCGGTGCTCCGTCCCGCCCCCGGCCCCTCGGGCGGCCCGGCGGCGCCCAGCACGTCGTCGTGGCGGCCGTCGACCACCGCTCGCGCTCGCCGGCAGCAGCACGGCGGCGGCCGGGGACCCGCCGGCCGCCGGCGCACATGACGATCCGGTGACGGCATGACGATCGGGTGACGGCATGACGAGGCGGGTTCGAGGACGCGGGGCACGGGCAGGGGTCACGGGGACCGGATATCCGAGACCAGGAAGCGAGATCGCGATGATGCGTCTGCTCCTCGCCGGACTGGGCGCCAGCACGCTGCTGGTGACCACCGGTGCCCCGACCGCTCCGTCCCCGGCGATCGTCCCGGCCGGGCCCACCGCACCGGGCGCGGTGCAGCCGGCCGAGCCACTGCCCCCGGTGGGGAACCCGGGGACCGACACCGTGGAGACCGGGGACTTCCCGGGCGGCGGCACCCCGGCCTACCTGACCGACGTCCGTGCCGCCGGGCACGAGGACTTCGACCGGTTCGTCCTCGAGTTCGAGGGCGAGGAGGTCCCCAGCTACCGGGTCGGCTACGTCGAGCCACCCATCACCGAGGACGGTTCCGGCCGGCAGGTCGGCGTGGCCGGCTCGGCGTTCCTGGAGGTGCGGGTCAGCCCGGCCAGCGGCGTCGACCTCTCCGGTGACGAGCCCCGGGAGACCTATCCCGGGCGTGACCAGATCACCGCACCCGGCGGTCAGGTGATCGCCGAGGCGGTCAAGACCGGCGACTTCGAGGCGATGCTCACCTGGACGATCGGTCTGGAGGAGCGGGTGCCCTTCGGCGTCACCACCTTCTCCGACCCGGCGCGGCTGGTCGTCGACGTGCTGCACCAGCCCGGCGGGTCCGACGGCCTCGAGCCGGTCGGTCAGGGTGACACCGCCGACGTCGACGTCGAGGCCACCGGATCGTCGGTCACGCTGACCGACGTCCGGCTGGGCGCCCACGACGGCTTCGACCGGATCGTCTTCGAGCTCGCCGGCGACGGCGAGGCCGGCTACGAGATCGGCTACACCGAGGAGCCGCGCAGCGCGGGCTCGGGCCACCCGCTGGAGGTCCCCGGTGAGGCGACGCTGGGGATCACGCTGTCCGGCCTGCTGTACCCGGCCGACGCGCCCGAGGGCGTCGAACCGTGGGACGGTCAGGAGCGGCTGGAGATCGCCGGGACGAGCACGCTGGAGGCCCTGGTCGCCGACACCCTCTACGAGGGGCGGTACGCCTTCTACGCCGGGCTCGACCAGCAGCGCCCGTTCGCCGTCGCCCGCCTGGCCGACCCGCAGCGGATCGTCATCGACGTCCTCGAGCGGCAGCCCGACGGCGTGACGCTGGGCGAGCGCTGCACCAGCCCGGCCGGGTTCGCGGTCGACCACCCGTCGGACTGGTCGGTCAACGCCGGTGAGACCGTGCCGGCCTGCAGCCGGTTCTCCCCGCAGGACTTCGACGTGCCCGACGCCACCGACGTGCGCGTCGCCGCGATCGCCTTCTCGATCGAGCCGGTGGCCTTCGACCGGGTCACGCAGGAGCAGCCCGGGGAGCAGGCCCGCCGTGAGCTGACGGTGGATGACCGCGACGCCGTGCGGATCGAGCGCACCGCCACCGGCGAGGGGTTCTGGCCCGAGGGCACGCCGGCGACCCGGTACGCGGTCGAACTGGCCGACGGTGAGGACGGCCCGCGCACCCTCGTCGCGGACACCATCGGCCTGCCCCGGTTCGACTACCAGCGCAACGTCGAGGTGCTCGACGCGATGATCGGGACGCTGGACCTCGACGCCGGCACGGAGGACTGAGCCGCACGTCTCCCGTGGCGACCCGGAGCCCGACCGGCTCCGGGTCGCCGCCGGCCCGTTCCCGAGCGTGTCGGCGGGCGGCGGACCTCAGCGCGGGATCGGCGTGGGCGTGACGTCGACGGGGGTGGTGGGGTCCAGGACGCCGGCGAACACCAGGCCCAGGATGAGCAGCCCCAGCACGATGCGGTAGACGACGAAGGGCACGTAGCTGCCCCGGTCCAGGTAGCGCAGCAGCCACGCGATGACGGCCAGACCCACGACGAACGCCAGGACGGTGGCCAGGATGGTCGGCCCCCAGGCGATCGGCGGGCCGGCGACGTCCCCGGTGAGCACCTCGTAGACCTGGAAGAACCCGGCGCCCAGCACCGCCGGGACGGCCAGCAGGAACGAGTACCGGGCCGCGGCCGACCGGGTGTACCCGAGGAAGAGGCCGGCGGTGATCGTGCCGCCGGAGCGGGAGACGCCGGGGATCAGCGCCATCGCCTGGGCGAAGCCGAAGGTGATGCCGTGCCCGACCGTCAAGCGGTCGAGCTCGCGCCGCTTGGCCCCGATCCGGTCGGCCCAGAACAGCACGAGCGAGAAGAGGATCAGCGCGGTCGCCGTGATGCGCAGGTCGCGGAAGGTCGTCTCGATGGAGTCCTGGAACAGCAGGCCCAGGACGACGATCGGCAGGGTGCCGACGATGATCAGCCAGCCCATGCGGGCATCGGGGTCGCCCTTCCGCCGCCCGCCGAGCGAGGCCACCCAGGCGGTGATGATCCGCCAGATGTCGTGCCGGAAGTAGAGGAGCACCGCGGCCTCGGTGCCGATCTGGGTGATCGCGGTGAACGCCGCGCCGGGGTCCTCCCAGCCGAAGGCCTCCCCCACGACCCGCAGGTGGGCGCTCGAGGAGATCGGGAGGAACTCGGTGAGGCCCTGCACGAGGCCCAGGACGACGGCTTCGATCCAGCCCATCTCAGCGCCCTCCGCGGGGAAGGCTGGCGGCCGGACGGGGAACGGGTCGGTCGGGCACGAACGCTGACCTTAGGTGGCGGCCGCTCCGGCTCCGGCACGCCGCCCCGGAGCCGCCGGTGCTCCCGGGTGCCGGCCGGGTGGCGGCGGTAGGTTGGCCGGTCGTGGAGCAACGGGCGTTGGGGCGCAGCGGTCTGATCGTGTCCCGGCTCGCGCTGGGCACGATGACCTGGGGCGGCGACACCGACGAGGACGAGGCCGCCATGCAGCTGACGGCCTTCGTCGACGCGGGCGGCACGCTGGTCGACACGGCCGACGTCTACTGCGACGGCGAGAGCGAGCGCACCCTCGGCCACCTGCTGGCCGACGTCGTCCCGCGCTCGCAGGTGCTGGTCGCCACCAAGGCAGTCGGGCGCACGGGGCCCGGTCCCATGGGCCGGGGAGCTTCCCGGGGGCACCTCATCTCGGCGCTGGACGCGTCGCTGGAGCGGCTGGGCCTGGACTACGTCGACCTCTGGCAGCTGCACGCCTGGGACGAGACGACGCCGCTGGAGGAGACGCTGGCCGCCTGCGACCTCGCCGTCTCCTCGGGGCGAGCGCGCTACGTCGGGGTGAGCAACTTCACCGGCTGGCAGACCGCCCAGGCCGCGACCTGGCAGAAGGCCTGGCCGGGTCGCACGCCGCTGGTGAGCACCCAGGTCGAGTACTCGCTGCTGCAGCGCGGCGTGGAGCGGGAGGTCGTGCCGGCCGCCGAGGCGCTGGGCCTCGGCGTGCTCGCCTGGTCGCCGCTCGGCCGGGGCCTGCTGACCGGCAAGTACCGCCACAGCACGCCGTCGGAGAGCCGTGGGGCATCGGCCCAGTGGCAGGGCTTCATCGACAACCTCCGGTCGGCCGCGGCCGACCGCATCGTCGAGGCGGTGATCACCGCGGCCCAGGGCCTGGGCACCACGCCGCTGGCCGTGGCGCTGGCCTGGGTGCGGGACCGCCCCGGCGTCGTCGCCCCGGTGGTCGGCGCGCGCACCGCCCAGCAGCTGCAGGCGTCCCTGGACTCCGACGGCGTGCGGCTGCCCGCCGCGATCCGCACCGCGCTGGAGGACGTCTCCGCCCCGCACTTCAGCTATCCCGATCGCCGGTCGGACCGGTGAGCGCCGACCCCACGACCCCGGGCCCGGACCTGGTCTTCGCCGCCTTCTGCACGGCCGGACTGTGGCCGGGCCTCGGCAAGCGCGCCGCGGCCGAGCTGCCGGCCGCCAGCATCACCACCCCGGACGACGTCACCGCCGACCGGTTGCTGAAGCTGCCGCGGGTGGGCCGGCAGCGCGCCGAGCGGCTGTTCTCCAGTTTCCTGGCCGCCGCCCCCACCTACGAGGTGGTCGAGCTGCTCGTGCGCGCCGGGCTGCCGGCCAAGCTGGCCGCCGGGGTCGCCGACGCGCTGGGCCCGGACGCCGCCCGCCGGCTGCGGGACGACCCGTGGGCCCTGCTGGGGCTCTCCGGGGTCACGCTGACCGACGCCGACCGGCTCGCGATCTCCCTCCTCAAGGGCGCCGACCGGCAGGACTCCCGGCGCGGCCGCGCCATCGTGGGGCTCACGCTGCGCACGGCGACCCGCGACGGGCACACCGTGCTGCCCGTCGACCTGGTCGTCGCCGCGCTGCAGGCCGAGGGCATCGCCGACCCGGCGGCCGCGATCGTCGCCGCCGTCGAGTCCGGAGACGTGCTCGACCACGAACCCCCCGAGCCGGAGCTCGACGAGGACCGGGCGGGTGGGGATGACGACGCAGAGGACGCCGAACCCGATCCCGCGCTGCGGATGCTGTCGCTGGCCCGCTACGGCATGGCCGAGGAGGCGGTGGCCGAGAACGTGGCCCGGCTCGCCGCCGCCGCCGAGCGGATCGCCGACCCCGCCTCGGTGCGCTCGGTGGCCAAGGGCCTGGACGAGGCGCAGAAGAAGGCGGTGGCCCAGGTGCTCTCGGCCGGGGTCAGCCTGCTCACGGGTGGCCCGGGCACCGGGAAGAGCCGTACGGTCGCCGCGGTCGTGCAGCTGCTGCGGACCAAGGGCACCGACGTCGCCCTCGCGGCGCCCACCGGCCGGGCGGCCAAGCGCCTGGAGGAGCTCACCGACCACCCGGCGGTGACCGTGCACCGGCTGCTCGGCGCGCAGGGCGCCTCCGGTGGGTTCTCCCGCAACGAGGAGTGGCCGCTGGACGCCGACGTCGTCGTGGTCGACGAGGCCTCCATGCTCGACGTCGAGCTGACCGCCGCGCTGCTGGAGGCCTGCCCCGACGGCACCCACCTGCTGCTGGTGGGCGACCCGGCGCAGCTGCCCTCGATCGGCCCCGGGCACGTGCTGGGCGACCTCATCGATTCCGGCGCCGTCCCGGTGACGGAGCTGACCACCCTCTACCGGCAGGCCGAGGGCGGGGCGATCGCGCGGCTGGCGTCGGCCGTGCGGGAGGGGCAGCTGCCGCCGGTCGACTCCCCCGACCGCGAGGTCGTCGTGGTCCCGGCCACCGGCAGCGGCGAGGCCGCCCGCCGCGTGGTGCAGCTGGTCACCGACTCCATCCCGCGTGCGCTGGGCATCGACCCCGGCGGGGTGCAGGTCGTCACCCCGGTGCACCGCGGGCCGTCCGGGACCATCGAGCTGAACAAGGCGCTCAAGGCGCAGCTGAACCCGGGTGAGGGCACGGTGTTCGGCTTCGACGTCGGCGACCGCGTGGTGGCCACCGCGAACCACCTGGACCTGGAGCCCACCGGCTTCGCCAACGGCGAGGTCGGCGTCGTCACCGGCACCGGGGACGGGTCCCTGACGGTGGACTTCAGCTCCGGCCCGGTCACGGTCACCGGCAACGCGCTGCCCGACCTGCGCCACGGCTGGGCGATCACCGTGCACCGCGCACAGGGGTCGGAGTGGCCCGGCGTCGTCGTGGTGCTCCCGCCCGAGGCCGGCGGGATGCTGTCCCGCCCGCTGGTCTACACCGCGCTGACCCGCGCGCAGAAGCACCTGTCGATCGTGCACGCCAGCGGGGCCGCCCTGGCCCGGGCGGTGCGCGACGTCGACGTGCGGCCGCGGCGGACCCGGCTGGCCGAGCTGCTGCGCGAGATCGCCGGCTAGCTGCGCGGTACCGCCCGGGCCGCGCAGAGCAGCTGCCCCACGGCGGCGCCGAGCTGGCCGGCGCAGGTGAGCGGGCGGGTGAACGGCACCCGCACGTCGGTGTGGCCGAATGGCCGCTCGACGCGCAGCCGGAAGCCGAAGCGGTCCAGCCCCAGCGGGCGGACGACGCCGGCCGGGCCCACCACGTCGGCCGGGATGCGGCCGGCCATGAGCGCGAGGACGTCGGCGTGCGCTCCGGCGAGGTGGCGCAGGTGGTCGGCCTCGATGGCCGCCAGCGGGTCGGGGCGGGCCGCCGCGAACTCCTGCGGGCTGACGTCGACGCCGTCGCCGCCCTCCCCCAGTACCACCTCGGCGAGGTCGAGGCGCAGCAGCCGCGCGGTGCGGCCGACGTCGAGGAGGACCTCGGTGGGCCGGGTCTCGGCGAAGGCGAGGACGGCGGCCCGCTGGTCCTCGGGCCGAACCGGCGTGGCCCAGCCGGAGAGCCACAGCTGCGCCCGGACCGGCCGGCGCAGCGGCACGGGTGCGTGGTCGCTGACCATCAGCAGGGCCGAGAGGTCCTGGTCGGGCGCCCGGTGGACGGCCTCGGCGATGTCGCCGTCGGCGGGGACGACCAGCAGCACCTGCCCGGCGTGGGTGACGGTGTGGGCGAGCAGCCGGCCGCCCTCGACGCCGGGTGCGCAGACGGTCGCGGCGGAACGGGTGGCGACGGTGCGGGCGCGCTCGGCCGGCGCGGGCCGCAGCCCGTCGGCCTCCGGACGGCGCTCGGGCGCGGGGTGGGTCGGGCTGCTCGGCATGGCCCCTCCTCGATCAGTTAGGGCAGCCTAACCAAAGAGCCGGCCGGGCGGGAAGTGGTGCGCTCGGCGACCGGCCGGGTTCAGGACGGGCGGCGCGCCGGCTCGGCGGGAATGGGACCGGTGTTCAGCTCGACCGCCCGGCGCAGGTGCCCGGGTCGCCGCACCCGGACGGCGACGAGCAGCCGGACCTGACGAGGCTGGAGACCAGCGCGGCGGTCATCCCCGGGACGGTGCCGCCCGGCCGGGAACGCGGTTCCGCCGCTGGGCGGCCATCCGGCAGGCCAGCAGCCCGGCCCCGAGTGCGAGCGGCCCCCACAGTGCGGCCGAGGCCCCGTCAGCGCGCGCCAGGACCATCAGGAACACGCCGGCCGCGGCGCCCAGCAGGACACCGCGCAGGACGCGCAGGGTCACCGATCCGCTCTGCGGTGCCGTGCCCCGCACGGTCGAGAGCGGGACGCCGGCGGCTCGCGCCCACCGCTCGGCGGCCGCCTGCACCTGGGCGTCGGAGACGGCCGGACCGTCCGCGTCGCCGGTCATCCGCCCACCTCCCGTGATCCACCGCCCACCCTCACCGGTCCGCCCGACCGGGGCGGGTCGGAGCGGGTGATTCACCCGACCGGCGGACCGTGCGAGGGATCAGGTCCGGGGGTCGTCCTCGTCGACGGGCACGTCGGCGTCCTGCTCCAGCACGTCGGCATCGTCGGCCTCGCGGTACCCGATCGGGCCGCGGGGGGCGCCGGCCTCGCCCGGGCGGGCGGCCAGCTGCTGCTCCAGCGCATCGGCCTCCGGCACGTCGCCGGAGGGCGGCGTCGCCTCCCCCGCGCGCGACGGGGCGGGCGGGTCGAGGAGCGCCTCCTGCTCCGCGCGGTCGGCGTCGGGCACGTCGCTCGAGAAACCGGGCTCGGTCACGTCGTCCTCCCTGAGAAGCGGGTGCGGTCTGCGCCCCATCGTGCCGTCCGACCGGCGAACCGGCAGGACGGGGCGGGGTGAGGGAGGCGAACAACACGTGCCGTCGAGGCGAACGGCGGGCACAATCGGGCCGATGGACACCGCCGGGGACTACGAGTTCGCGCCGCTGCGGATCCCGCCGGGCACCTCCCGGTCCGCGGCGGCGACGATGCTCAGCCTGCAGTCGGACGTCGGCGGCTGGGAGCTGGCCCGCTTGCAGCTGCACGCCGACGGCACCCGCAAGGTCATCCTGCGCCGCCGGGCCCGCCTCTCCTACCTGCCGAAGCCGGTCATCTAGGGCGAGCCCGGAGCCGTGTGCGCCGGCGCCCGGTTCTGCGCGTCGGAACCGGGCGCCGGCGCACGCGCCGGGGCTGCCTACGGGACGAGCACGACCTTGCCGACGGTGTCGCGGGAGGCGAGCTTCAGCAGCGCCTGAGGCGCCTGGTCCAGCGGCAGGATTTCGCCGACCAGCGGGTCGACCTTCCCGTCCTGGACCAGCCGGACCAGCTGCTCGTGCGTCTCGGTGAAGACGGAGGGGTCGTGCTTGCGGTACAGGCCCCAGTGCAGCCCCACGACGCTGTAGTTCTTGACCAGCAGGTGGTTGGCCGGGGCCTCGGGGATGCGACCGCTGGTGAAGCCGACGACGACCAGGCGCCCCTCGAAGGCGATGCACTTGCGGGACTTGTCGAACACGTCGCCGCCGACCGGGTCGTAGACGACGTCGGCGCCGCGACCGCCGGTCACGTCCTTGACGATGGAGACGAAGTCCTCGCTGGTGTAGTCGATGACGTGGTCGGCGCCCAACTGCTTGCACACCTCGGTCTTGCGCGCCCCGCCCGCGGTGGCGATGACCGTGGCCCCGGCGGCCTTGCCCAGCTGGATCGCCGCCGTGCCGACGCCGCCGGCACCGGCGTGGACCAGCAGCGTCTCCCCCGCCTGCAGGTGCGCGCGGCGGTGCAGGCCGACGTAGCCGGTCTGGTAGGTCAGGTAGAGCGAGGCGGCCTTCTCGTCGGTCATGCCGTCGGGCACCGGGAAGGCGGCCGCGGCGTCCATGAGCGCGTACTCGGCGAACGCGCCCGGCCCGCCGGACGGCGAGCCGATCACCCGCTGGCCGGTCTCGACGATCTCCCCGCACAGCTCGACGCCCGGGGTGTAGGGCAGCGGCGGCTTCTCCTGGTACATGCCCATCGCCATGAGCACGTCGGGGAAGTTCAGGGCCGCCGCCCGCACCTTGACCAGCACCTGGCCCTCGCCCGGTGTGGGCTGGTCGACCTCGTCGAGGCTCATGACCTTCGAGGGATCACCGAGTTCGTGTACCCGCCATGCACGCATGGGCCCGACCTTGCCAGACCACCGGTGACCGCCGTCACGTGACCCCCGCCCTCCGGCTAGCCGTGCTGCGGCCGGCGTGCCAGGGTGCGCAACGGTGGCCGCCCTCCCCCGCGGCGGCCCAGGAGGGGATTCGATGATCGAGCAGTTCACCGACCGGTTGCGCTTCCTCGGCGCTTTCCTCGCCAACCCGCGGCAGGTGGGGGCGGTGCTGCCCACCTCGCGTGCGGCGGTGCGCGACATGCTGGACATGGCCGACGTGCCGGGCGCCGAGCTGGTGGTCGAGCTGGGCGCCGGCACCGGGGCGCAGACCCAGGAGATCCTGGCCCGGCTGCGCCCCGGCGCGCGGCTGATCACCTTCGAGATCGACCCGCGCCTGGCGAAGCTGCTGGACGAGCGGTTCGACGACCCCCGCGTGCAGGTGGTCTGCGACTCCGCGGAGAACCTCGAGGCCCACCTCGGTGACGCGCGCGCCGATGTCGTCGTCTCCGCGCTGCCCTACACCTCGCTGGAGCCGGGCCTGCGGCGGCGGATCCTCGACGTGGTCCCCCGGGCGATGGCGCCGGGCGGCACCACCGTGGTCATCCAGTACTCGCCGCTGCTGCTGCCCGAGCTCCGCAAGCGGTTCACGACGGTGCGGTGGCGGATCACGCCGTGGAACGTGCCGCCGGCGTTCCTGTACTCCTGCCGGCAGGACTGAGCCTCAGCGCATCGACGGCGGGCGCAGCGCCTCGGGCACGACGGCGGTCTCGCCCGTCGTCGTCCTGGCGCTGGGCACGCCCTTGAACTTGTAGGGCACCGTGCCCACGCCGGGCTGGATCACGTAGGCCGCACCGGGCTCGGCCGACCCCCACGCCATGATCATCGCGTCGGCGACCTCCTCGGCCGTGAGCACCGGGAAGCCGGCAGCGGTGAACTGGTCGCGGATGCGGTCGATGATCGCGGTGTCGGCGAAGCCGGGGCAGATCGCCGAGATCGTCGTCCCCTCGGCGGCCAGCCGCGGCGCCATGGAGCGGACGAAGGCGATGGCGCCGCCCTTGGCGACGCTGTAGCCGGGGTCGGTGGCCATGGGCGAGAGGCCGGCCAGCGACGCGGTGACCACCATGGCGCCGCCCCCGGCGCGCTTGATCGCCGGGCGGGCCGCCGCCACGCCGTAGACCACGCCGAAGAGGTCGATGTCGACGACGCGCATGAACTCGTCGAGGTCGAGGGCGTCGTCGCTCTTGGCCGCGGAGATGCCGGCGTTCAGGTAGGCGGCGTCCAGGCGCCCGTGGTCGGCCTCGATCTTGGCGACGAGGGCCTCGTTGGCCGCGCGATCGGTGACGTCGAGGACGGCGAACTCGCAGCCGAGGTCGGCGGCGACCTGCCGGTTGCGCTCGCTGTCGAGGTCGGCGAGGACGACGGTGACGTCGCGCTCGCGGAGCTTCATACCGAGGGCGCGGCCGAAGCCGCCGGTCCCTCCGGTGATCAGGGCGACAGAACCGGGGCGGGGTGTGGGAGAGGTCACCCCCGCATCACATCACGCGTTGCGCAGGAACCGGTCGAGCACCCGGACGCCGAACCGCAGCGACTCCACCGGCACCCGCTCGTCGATGCCGTGGAACAGCGAGGCGAAGTCCAGGTCGGCGGGCAGCCGCAGCGGTGAGAAGCCGAAGCAGCGCATGCCCAGCCGCTGGAAGCTCTTGGCGTCGGTGCCGCCGCTCATGGTGAACGGCACCGGGCGGGCGGCGTCGTCCTCGGCCTTGAGTGCGGCGACCATCTGGTCGACCAGCGGGCCGTCGAACGTCGTCTCCACGGCCTGGTCGTGCACCAGCCACTCGCGCTGCACCCCCTCACCGATCAGCGAGGCGAGCTGGCGCTCGAACTCCTCCTCCTGCCCGTAGAGGAAGCGGCCGTCGACGGTGGCGCTGGCCGTGCCGGGGATGACGTTGGCCTTGTAGCCGGCGTCGAGCATCGTCGGGTTGGCGGTGTTGCGCAGCGCCGCACCGATCATCCGGCTGATGCTGCCGAGACGGGCCAGCGCGAGCTCGGGCTCGGCCGCGTCGATCTCGATGCCGTAGGCGTCCTCGACCGCGGCGAGGAACTCCCGCATCGGCGGGGTGAGGGTGAGCGGGAAGCGGTGGCTGCCGATGCGGGCGACGGCCTCGCAGAGCCGGGTGACGGCGTTGTCGTCGTGCACGAAGGAGCCGTGCCCGGGCTTGCCGGCCGCGGTCAGCCGCATCCACGCCAGGCCCTTCTCCGCGGTCTGCACCAGGTAGAGGCGCAGGTCGTCGCGGACGGTGATGCTGAAGCCGCCCACCTCGCTGATCGCCTCGGTGCAGCCCTCGAACAGGTCGGGGTGCTCGTCGACGAGGAAGTGCGCGCCGAGCTTCCCGCCGGCCTCCTCGTCGGCGACGTAGGCCAGCACGATGTCGCGCGGCGGCTGCACACCGGTGCGGGCCCAGTCCCGCACGAGCGCCAGCACCATGGCGTCCATGTCCTTCATGTCCACCGCGCCGCGGCCCCAGATGTAGCCGTCCCGCTCCTCGCCGGAGAACGGGTGGACGCTCCACTCCGCCGGGTCGGCCGGGACGACGTCGAGGTGGCCGTGCACCAGCAGGGCCGGCCGGCTGCGGTCGGCGCCCGGGATGCGGGCGACCAGGCTGGCCCGGCCGCGCTCGGACTCGTGGATGACGCTGCCGATCCCGACCTCGTCGAGCTTGCCGGCGACCCACTCGGCGGCGGTCCGCTCCCCCGCGCTGGTCGACGTGCTGCCGGTGTTGGTGGTGTCGATCCGGATAAGGTCGCTGAGCAGCTCGGCCACCTCGGCCTGGGCGCCGGCCAGCGGGGCGGGGGTGTCGGCCATGACCGCGATCGTGCCACCTGGACGGTGCTCACCCCGGCGAGTGATACGGTACTCCACCGTCCGAATCCCCCGGCCGATGGACCGGCCGTGAGGACGATGCGCCCTTTCGGCGCCCGTGAACCCCGAGCCGCCGCCGCCAACGCCTCGGTCCTGCTGGTGGTCAGCGCGGCGGTCCTGTTCGTCCTGCCGCTGTTCTACGAGTCGGACGGCGGCGCCCCGGCGCAAATCGTGCACTGGATGGGCCTGGCCGCGCTGCTGGGCGCCGCGGCGCTCTGCCGCACGCTCCCGCCGGAGCGCATCGACCAGGCGAACGGCTTCCTGGCGCTCGGCCTGGCCGGCGTGGCGCTCACCGGCTCGCTCAACCTGCTCACGTCGGACACGTCGGCCGGCGCGCAGGCGTTCTACGCCTTTCCGGTGCTCTGGACGGCCGTCCACCTGCGAGCACCGGCGGTGGTGCTGGTGACCGCGAGCGCGCTGGCCGCCGACCTGCTCACCCTGCTGGTGCTCCTGCCGCCCGCTGCCGCGCTGGCCGACTTCTTCTTCTTCGGCGCCCTGCTGGTCGCCATGGCCACCCTCCTCGTGCGGGCGAACCGCACGCAGGAGGTGCTCGTCGATGCGCTGCAGCGCCAGCTCACCGTCGACTCCCTGACCGGGCTGGCGACCCGGCGCGCCTTCGACGAGGCGCTCGAGCGGTCGCTCAGCCGGTCGGTGCCCCGGGGCACGGCCCTGGTGCTGATCGACGTCGACTCGTTCAAGGCGATCAACGACAACCACGGCCACCCGGTCGGCGACGACGTCCTGGTGCACCTCGCCGCCGTGCTGCGCGGTCGCATCCGCATCCACGATGCGGTGCTCTCCCGCCTCGGCGGGGACGAGCTGGCCGTCCTGCTGCCCGGTTGTGATCGGGCCGTTGCGGCCCGGCGCGCCGAGGAGCTGCTGCAGGCGGTCCGGTCGGAGCCGCTGGTGCTCACCGACGGCACGGAGCTGCCGCTGTCGATCAGCCTCGGGGTGGCCCACGTGCCGCAGCACTCCCGGGATCGGCGGGGGCTCTACACCTCGGCCGATGCCGCCCTCTACGACGCCAAGCGGGCCGGGCGTGGTCGGGTCGCCCTGGCGCCGGTGGGGACCGCCACGGCGGGCATGGGGGGTGCGTGATCCGGTCCCGGTGGTCGGGTAGTCTTCTCCACGCACTCGTCCGGGTGGCGGAATGGCAGACGCGCTAGCTTGAGGTGCTAGTGCCCTTTATCGGGCGTGGGGGTTCAAGTCCCCCCTCGGACACCACTAAGTGGTCGGCTGCCACTTAGCTCATGGTCGCCTTCAAGGACGACGAGCCGACCTCCATGTCTGGCATGGAGGCCGCCTTCGGCGACGCCGACGTCCTGGTCGACCCCGTCCTGCGGCACCACCTGTTCACGATGCTCAGCGAGGGCCTTCGACTGGGCGCCGCGGGCGGCGGCTGGGACAACGTCGCCTGGCTCGGGCCCTGGGACGTCGACCTGTCCGCCGTGCGCTGCCCGGTCCACCTCTGGTACGGGAAACAGGACTCGACGATCTTCGTCGTCCACGGCCGGTGGCTGGCCGCACATCTGGCCGATGCCCGCCTCGTCGTCTACCCCGGGGAAGGACACCCGAGCTCGATGCGGCACCTCACCGAGATGCTGACAACGCTGACCCGGTAGCCGCCGTCGGGGCTCGTACGCCTAGTCGAGCAGCGCCACGTACTTTCCCTCGACGGCCTTCCGCTTCAAACTCGTGTCGGCGCCAGTTCACATAAGGGCTCATCGAGGACTGCGACTTTCAGGGCGCCCGAGGCGACCGGGTCGTCGAACAAGTCGTAGGCCTCGGGTACCTGGTCGAAGCCGAAGCGGTGAGTGACCATCCGGCCCGCATCGAGCTTCCCGGCCTGCAGCATCCGCAGGAGCATCGGAGTCGAGACCGTGTCGACCAACCCGGTGGTGATGGTGACGTCCCGGATCCAGAGGTCCTCGAGGTGCAGCGTCGTGGGCTTCCCGTGCACGCCGACGTTGGCGACCCGCCCGCCCGGCCGCACCACGTCGACGGCCAGGTCGAACGCCGCCGGCACTCCGACCGCCTCGATGCCGACGTCGGCGCCCAGCCCACCGGTGAGGTCACGCACCGCCGCCAGTACATCGTCGTCCGGCGACAGGGCCAGGTCCGCGCCGAAGGCGATTGCCGCTGCCCGCCGGGACTCGACCGGGTCGACGACGACGATGCGCTGCGGCGTGTACAGGCCGGCGGTCATGATCGCGGCCAGGCCGATCGGCCCCGCGCCCACGATGACGACGGTGTCGCCGGGCCGGACCCGGCCGTTGAGCGCGCCGACCTCGTAGGAGGTGGGGAGGATGTCGGCCAGCATCAGCGCCGCCTCGTCGGCCACTCCATGGGGCAGCCGGTGCACCGATCCGTCGGCGAACGGGACCCGCACGGCCTCGGCCTGCACCCCGTGCGTGGTGTGCCCCAGGATCCAGCCCCCGCCGCCCTGGCACTGCCCGTAGCGGCCCTCGCGGCAGTACGGGCACCGGCCGCACGAGCTGATGCACGAAACGAGGACTCGGTCCCCGGCCGCGACGGTGCGGACGCCGGACCCGACCTCGGTCACGGTGCCCAGGGCCTCGTGGCCCAGGACGGTGCCGGACGGGACCTCGGGCACGTCGCCCCGGAGGATGTGCAGGTCGGTGCCGCAGATGGTGAACCCGTCGACCCGGACGACGACGTCCTCCGGGTCCTGGATCCGCGGATCGGGCACCTCCTCCCAGCTCCGCTTGCCCGGGCCGTAGTACACCAACGCCTTCATGGCGGACCTCCTGACTATCGGTCCGCCCAGTGCACCGCTCTCAGCACCTCACACGCAGGCGCCGAAGGTCCCGTCGGGACGGGTCCCTCGGCCCCGGACCGGGAACTCGCCGCCGCCTAGCGTCCGAGAGGTCCCTCCCCCGACGCCCCGGACGGCACTCGTGTAGCCCCTCCCGCTCCTCCAGGTCGTGGCGCTGATCGGTGTCGCCCTCGCGCTGGTCGACGCTCTCCGCGACGCCGACACCGACCTCGCGCTCCTGTTGGGGGCGGTGGCGGTCGTGCAGCTCGCCGCCCTCGCCGCCTGCCTGCGCGGCCGGTCCGCGGTCGCCCTGCGCCCAGACCTCGCCGCCTGGCTACGGCGGCAGACCGCCGCCACCGGTGAGCCGCTCGACCGGCTGGCCGACCGCTGCGTCGCCGCCTACCGCGCCGGCCTCGTTGGCGAGCCGCGGGACCGGGCGTGAGTGCCGCCCCGTCGACCACCCTGTCGGCCGTCATCGCCCTCCGCCCAGGCGCCCCCGCCCCGTCGGAGCAGCTCGGCGGCAAGGGTGCATCACTCGACCGCTTGGTGCAGGCCGGATTCCCGGTGCCGCCCACGGCGGTCGTCACGGCGACCGCGTACCGGACCGTCGCCGCGCATCCTGACCTGGCGGACCTGCTGGCCCGGCTGCGGGCCGGCGAGGTCGTGCCGGGCCCCGAGGTCGACGCCGCATTCCTGGCCGTCCCGGTGCCCGACGGCATCGCGACCGAGATCGTCGCAGCGGTCGCCGAGACCGGCGGCGACGGGCCCGTGGCGATCCGCTCCTCGGCCACGGTGGAGGACATGGCCGGCGCGTCGTTCGCGGGACAGTACCGTTCCAGCCTCGACATCGGTCCAGCGTCGGCGCTGCAGGCCGTCCGCCTGACCTGGGCCTCCCTGTGGCACCCGGCTCCGTGCGCGTATCGACGGGCGTGGGGCATCTCGGACGACGACATCGCCATGCCGGCCGTCCTCATGCGGATGGTGCCGGCGAGATCGGCCGGCGTGGTGTTCACCGTCGACCCGGGCGGCGTAGCCGGTCGGATGCGTGTGGAGGCGGTGCCCGAGCTCGGCGAGTCGCTCGTCTCCGTGGCCCGGACACCCGACGTGTGGCTGCTCCCCCGCAACGGCGCAGCCGACGGGGTCGCGCCCGCCCAGGTCCGCGAGGCGGCAGCCCTCGCGCTCGAGGTGGAGAGGGCTGAAGGCGGCCGGCCGCAGGACATCGAGTGGGCCTGGGATGGCGAGCGCACCTGGCTGGTGCAGGCGCGGCCGATCACCACGGGGCCCGCCCGGGCCGACGACGGCTGCGACACCCCGCAGGACGATGCGGAACTCACGACCGCCGGCATCGGCGAGACCTTGCCCGGAGTGCTCCCGCCGCTGGTCTGGGACGTCTCCTCCTTCCTGGTGGAGGAGGCCTTCCGCGAAGTGCTCGGCCGTCTCTGGGGCCTCGGCGACGGTCGCGATGGCCCGCACGACCTGATCCGCCGGGTGCGCGGCCGCGCCGCGCTCGACCTGGACGCGCTGCGCGCCGCCGCGCGCTGCCTCCCCGGCGGCTCCGAGGCCGAGCTGGAGCGCCAGTACTTCGGCGCCGCGCTGCCGGAGGCCGACGAGGGCTCTCCCGCCCCGTGGTGGCGCACGATCTCGCTGCAGCTGCGCGCCGGCACCGCCCGCCGCCGCGCCACGACCGAGGCCGGCATCCTCCTCGCCGCCGTCCCGGCGCTGCTCGACGACCCACCGCAGCTCGCGGACCTGACCGACGACGAGCTGCTGGCCTACCGCCGCCGGCTCGTCGACCTCGGGGCCCGGGCCATGACCGTGGAGCTGGCCGTCGCCTCTGCGGCGGTGGCGGCCTACCAAGGGCTCGAGGCCCGGCTCGCCGGGTACCTCGGCGAGGTGGGCGCGGCGGCCGCGGCACAGCGGGTCACCGCAGGCGCCGGCGCCCGTCACGCTCCCCGCCCTGCCGACAACAGGTCGGTGTTCGCCGGCCCCACCTGGGCCGAGTCCGGCGGGGTGCAGGCTCCGGCTGGGGGGTCCGCTCGGCCGGACCCCGACGCGGCCCGCCGGGATCTGGAGGAGGCGCTGACCGGCCAGAAGCGGTGGCGGCGGGTCCGCGTCTTGACGGGGCAGCTCGTCGACGTCCGGCTGCACGTGCTCCGTCGCGAGATCGCGGACGCCGCCGAGGGGCTGACCCGCCGAGAGGAGGTCAAGGCGGCCGTGTTCGCCGTCGGCGGCGAGGTGCGCCGTGCGCACCAAGAGCTCGGCCGGCGGCTGACGGCCGAGCTCGGTGTCCTCGCCGGCCCCCCCGAGGTCGACCTGCTGCGGGACGCCGAGCTCGCACCTGCGGTGGCCGGCGCCCCGCCGGCGCCGGCCGAGCTGGCCCGCCGGCGGCGGTGGCTGGAACAGCGGGCGGCCGATCCCCCGCTGCCGCTGCGCTTCACCGGGACGCCGGACGCCGCCCCGCCCGCCGCGCCCGCCGGGAACCGGCTGACCGGGTGGGCGGCGGCCCCGGGGCGGCACACCGGCCTCGCCCGCACGCTCGCCGCACCGGAGCCCGAGCTGCTGGCGCCCGGGGAGGTCCTCGTGGCTGCGGCGACCGACGCCGGCTGGTCCCCGGTGTTCCTCCGCGCCGGCGCGATCGTCGTCGAGCGCGGTGGACCGCTCTCGCACGCGGCGATCGTCGCGCGAGAGCTCGGCCTGCCCGCCGTCCTCAACGTCGCCGGGGCAACCGAGGCTCTCGACGGCCGCCTCGTCACCGTCGACGGCGACGCCGGCACCGTCGACGTCCAGCCGGAGGAGGACCGGTGAAGCGCCGCGTCCGCGAGGACTGGTGGTCCGACGCCGACATCGACCGCGGCAGATCTTCGTCCCGGCCATCATGGGCGCGGGCCTGCTCGTCTCCGCGTTCACGCTCGTGCGCGATGCCCTGCACGGCCGGAATCGCCGCGGCCGGACCCGCGCCACCGCGCTCGAGGCCGCCGCCGTGGCCCGGTTCGTCCGGACCGGGGAGCCGCCCGACGGCGCGCTCGCCGTCGGCCTGCGCCCGCGGGTGCACTACGTGCTCCTGGCGCTGGTCACTGGCGCTCTGGCCGTCTACGGGGCTCGTGGGGCGACCAAGAACTACGCCCCGGCCCGCAGCGGCATGTTCGAGGGCCTGGCCTGGATGTACGCCCTTCTGCTGCTGGTCGCGGCCGGGATGGCGGTCGTCGCCGTGCTCTCCGCGGTCGCGGCCACCACCTGGCCCGGTCCACCCCGGTGGCTGCGTCCGCTGCTGGCGAGCACGCCGCTGGGGCAGGCCCCGGGCGGCGGTGCCCGGCGCGGGGTGCTGCTGCTCGGCTGGGCGGCAGTCATCGCCGCCGTGGCGGCGGCGCAGTTCGTCTTCACCACCGCCGGCGCGCCGCAGATGCTCGCCGAGATCGACGACGAGATCACCGCGCCCGTCGCCCCCGTCCTGCCGTGGGGTCAGTTGGGCACCGTGCCCGTGGCGATCGTGCTCTCCGCCATCGTCGGCCTCGTGGGACTGCGCTGCGTGACCTTCGCCCTCGGCCAGCTGACCGTCGTGGCGGCGGCTCTGGTCGGCACCGCCGTGCTCGCCGACCGACTGGAGCGCGCGTACCCGGCGGACGGGGCGATGGCCGGGCTCACCGGGTCGCTGCCCAGCGCACCGGTGCTCCAGGCAACGCTCTTCGCAGGACTGCTGCCCCTGGCCGTCTACGTGCGAACCCGCCGACGCGGCCCAGCGCTTGTCACGCTGGCGCTGACCGGCACGGGAGCCCTCGTCGTCGCGGTCGAGGTCGTGCGGGTTCGGCTGGCCTGGCCATCGGACGCCGGGGCCGGCGTCCTGATCGGGCTGGCCCTGGTATTGGCGACCTGGTGGGCGCTGGAGCAGCCGCGTCGGCACCGGCGCTGCTCGGTGTGCCCCTGGGAGGCCGCGGACGACGCCGCGGCCGGACCAGGACTCCTGCCGGTCACACCGGCAGAAGAACGGGTGCTGCGCCGCGCCGCCCGGTGGTGGCTGGCCGCGACTGTGCTGCTGTTCCTCGGGCTGGCGCTGGTCGAGGGCCTGCCGGTCAGCCGGGAGGGCGAAGCCATCGGGCCGGCCCTGACGCGGCAGTTGCAGCTGGGACTGCTCGGCCTGGCGGCGCTCGCCTGGTTCGTGGCGCTGCGCTGGCACGCTGTCGGCGCCGCGGTGGCCGCGCTCGCCGGCACCACCCTGGCCGTCTTCGCGGCGACCACCTACCAGCCGTGGGTGAGTCTGCTGGTCGCCGCGGCGTTCCTGCTCCCGGCGTTCCTCATGTGGGTGGCCTGGCAGCACCGCCGGTCGATGCGCTCGGTGGTGATCCTGGCGACGACCACGGCGGTGCTACTCGCGGGCACCTTCGGCGGGGCGACGGCGGCGAACGACTACTTCTTCGGGCCGCTGCACCCCCGCTCGGCGACCGTCGTCCTGCCCGTGGACTCCGTCGAGTGGGCGTGGTCGGGCGCCGTCACCGGCCGTTCGGCCCAGGTGGTGGCGGAGCTCAGCTCAGGCGGCGGAACGGCGCGCCTGGCCGTGGTCCCGGCCGCCGGCGGCGACCGAGTCCGGTCCGCACCCGCCAAGCCGTCCGCGGAGGGTGTCGTGCGCCTCGAGGTGGGTGGTCTGGAGCCCGGCACCCCGTACCGCTGGACCGTGGAGGTGGACGGTGACCCCGACGACTCCCGTGGCCGCGGCCGCCTGACGACCGCGCCGGAGGGTCCGGCGTCGTTCACCCTCGCCGTCGCCTCGTGTGCCCGGACCGGGTCCAGCGGCGCGGTCTTCGACGCCATCCGCGCCGTGGACCCGCTGCTGTTCCTGCACACCGGCGATCTGCACTACGCCAACATTGAGCGCGATGACCCCGCGCTCTTCGGTGACCGGTACGAGGACGTCCTCACCGCCCCGGCGCAGGCCGCCCTCTACCGGGACGTGCCGATCGACTACGTGTGGGACGACCACGACTTCGGGCCGGAGAGCTCCGACGCCTCGTCCCCGGCGCGCTCGGCCGCCCGGGAGGCCTACCGCACCTACGTCCCGCACCACGAGCTGGCCGAGGGGCCCGGCGGCGCCATCTACCACGCCTTCACCCTGGGCCGGGTCCGGGTCGTGGTGAGCGACACCCGTTCGGAGCGCACCGACACCACCATGCTCGGCGCCCGGCAACTGGCCTGGCTGGAGCAGGAACTGGTGACGGCCAGCCGTAGCCACGCCCTCGTGCTGTGGGTGAACCCGACCCCGTGGATCGCGCCCGACCAGCCGGGCCGGGACGACTGGGGTGGCTACGCCGACGAGCGCCGCCACATCGCCGACACGTTGGCCGCGGCCGGCGTCGACGACCTGGTCATGCTCAGTGGGGACGCCCACATGGTCGCCATCGACGACGGCTCCCACACCGACTACAGCACCTCGGGCGGCGCGGGGTTCCCACTGCTCCAGGCGGCGGCGCTGGACTCACCCGGCCACGTGAAGGGCGGCCCCTACAGCGAGGGGACGTTCCCGGGCGCCGGGCAGTTCGGCACCGTGACCGTCACCGACGACGGCGGCGCCACCGTTCATGTCGGATTGGCGGGCCGGACCCACACGGGTGAGGTGCTGGCCAGCCTCACCGTGACGCTGCCGGCGCCGGCGGTCTGACCGGGGCGTCAGCTGGGCGTGCGGATGCCGTTCGGGCAGCTTCCGACCGGCGCGCCCTGCGCGGTGCATGGCGGTCCCGGCAACGTGCGGCGCTGCAGGCCTCGCGGCCTCGCGTGCCGAAGCGCGGCTGGACACCGACCGCCCTGCGCCGCTGGCTGACTCACCTCGTGCTCGCCGTCGCCGCCCTCGTCCTGGGCCAGGTCTGTCCCGGTCTGATCACGTGACCGGCGGACCGGTGGGTATGTCGGCGGGGGCGTCCCCTATCTCTGGGTCCCGTACCGGCACGTGCGCACCCCTCGGCGGACGTCGTCCTCGCCTTGGCGTTCGACCGGCACTTCCTCTCTGCGCGTGCAGGTGGTCCTCCCCAACCCGACCGACTGGAAACAGCACCCCGGGCTCGCTGATCCCTCAGAGATCGACGAGGCGACTGACCGGCTCACGGAGGCCGCGGAGCAAGCCGGGTCGCTCACACATTGACGCACGCCCGGGCCAGGCCGTGCCGCCGCCGGTCCCCACGCCGGAGAAGAACCCCGGGGGATCTCCGGCGGCCCTGTCCGCCTGCCGCAGCGGCACAGGCGTTCTTCGACACTTCGTAGCGGTCACCGTCGGGGTGCGTCCGCACCCACGCGCGCAGTCAGACGAGGCAGCGCAGGTGCCGCGGCGGCGTGTCAGCGGTCCCACTCCGCGCTGCGGAGCCGAACCAGCGACACCAACGCCGCCACCACGCCGATCGCGGCGCCGACCACCCCCACGACGAGGACGACGTGCGCGACGGTCTCCCAGCCCCCTGAGAGGTCGAACGGGAACACCTGGAGCACACGCAGCGTCGCCGCGCCGCCGAACGCCGACGTGATGACGAGGCCGGCCGGGGTCACCCAGCCTGGGCCGCCGGCCAGCTGCACGAGGTGGACGACGATGCCGACGACGAGCGCTGCATCGATCACCCCGAGCACCTGCGGCGTCTCGCCGGTGAGGAACGGTACGACCTCCCACCCCGGCCAGGCGTGGATGGCCAGGAGCAGTACCCCGTTCACGAGGGCCCCCAGCAGGTGTCCGAGGACGCGCCCCGCGGCGGTGGGTGTAGGGGCGGTGCGGAGCTCGGTCATGGTCTCTCCCGGATCGTCGGATCAGGATCGACGCTAGGAGCGGGGACGGGGTCCCGGCCCGGGCCGGAGGTCCGCCGGCGCGGGGCCGGAAGCCCCGACCTCCGGTGCATGGTCCACTGCGCCGGCCCGGGCGATGACCTCCACGAGCAACGCGCCGGCCGCCCCGAGCCCGGCCGCCAGCAGCAACGCGGGCGCCGATGGCCTCAGCAGCAGGACGTTCTCGCGGAACGCCGGCAGTGAGACGGCGAGTGCGGCGAGCCCGGCCATGCCCGCGAGCAGGGCCGCCTTGCCCGCGGTGAACGGCCGGGCCAGGACGGCGAGGGCCCACAGCGCGACGACGAGGACGACGACAGTCGCGGTCGTCCGGGCCGCCGCCACGCCGCCACCCGGATCGAGCCAGCGGGTGGCTGCGTACCCCGCGTAGGCGGCGGCGCCGATCACCAGCCCGGTCGGCACGGAGAAACGCAGCACCCGGCCGACGAAGCCGGGCACGTAGCGGCGGCGGTTGGGCGCCAGCGCGAGGAAGAAGCCGGGCACCCCGATCGTGAGCGTCGAGATCAGTGTCAACTGCACCGGCTCCAGCGGGTACGCCACCAGCGTCGCGACGGTGACCAGGGCCAGCACCAGGCTGTAGACGTTCTTGACCAGGAACAGGTTCGCCGCGCGCTCGATGTTGGCGATCACCCGGCGGCCCTCGGCGACGGCGTGCGGCAGGTGCGCGAACCGCCCGTCCAGCAGGACCAGCTGCGCGACCGCCCGCGTAGCCGGCGCCCCGTTGCCCATGGCGACCCCGATGTCGGCGTCCTTGAGCGCGAGGGCGTCGTTCACGCCGTCCCCGGTCATGGCGACGACATGACCGCGTGCCCGCAGCGCCCTCACCATGGCCCGCTTCTGGTGCGGGGTGACGCGGCCGAAGACGCTCGCCGTCTCCAGAACGGCGCCGAGCTCGTCGGGGTCCTCGGGCAAGCTCCGGGCGTCGACGGCGTCCGCGGCGCCGGTCACCCCGGGCACGCCGACGGCGGCGGCCACGGCACCGACGGTGCGCGGGTTGTCGCCGGAGATGACCTTGAGGGCGACGCCCTGGTCGGTGAAGTAGCGCAGGACCTCGGCGGCGTCGTCCCGGATGCGCTCCGCCAGCACCACGAGGGCGACCGGCTCGAGGCCCGGTGGCAGGTCCGGCTCGGCCGCGCTCCCTGCCCATGGCTCGGATGACCGGGCCAACAGGAGGACGCGGCGACCTGCGGCGGCGAGCCCGTCGGCGCGGGCCCGTGCGTCGCGCTGCGCGGAGGCGCCCGGCGCCGGCAGCACCATCTCCGGCGCGCCGAGGACCCAGCTGGCCCCACCGGCGGTACGGACGGCCGACCACTTGCGCGCCGAGGAGAACGGCACGCCGTCTGTCACCCGCTCGCCGTCCGGCGCGGGGAAGGCCGCGGCCAGGGCACGCGCGGTGGCGTTGCCGCCGTCGGCCACGGCCAGCAGCGCCAGCGCCTGCGCGCTCGCCGCGTCGTCGGCAAGCGACTCCAGGTGGTCGAAGCCGACGTCACCGTGGGTGAGGGTGCCGGTCTTGTCCAGGCAGACGACGTCGACGCGGGCGAGCCCCTCCACGGCGGGCAGCTCCTGCACCAGCACCTGCCGACGGGCCAGCCCGACCGTGGCGACGAGGAAGGCGAGCGTGGTGAGCAGGACCAGCCCCTCGGGGACCATGCCGACGAGCGCACCGACGGTGCCGGTGACGGCGTCGCGCCAGTCCTCGTTGTCCGCGGTGCGGAACTGGCTCCACAACACCAGCGGTCCGACGACGAGCAGCCCGACCGCGATCCAGCGCAGGATCCGGTTCGTCCCGGCCTGCAGCTCTGACCGGGTGCGGGTGAAAGCTCGAGCCTCCGCTGCCAACCGCGCGGCGTAGGCGGCGTCGCCCACGGCCGTGGCCTGCATCCGCCCGCTACCGGCCAGCACGACGGAGCCCGACAGCAGCTCGTCCCCGGGTGCCTTGGCGATGGCGTCTGCCTCGCCGGTGAGCAGCGACTCGTCAACCGACAGCCCTGCTCCCTCGCGCAGGACGCCGTCGACCGGGACCTGGTCGCCGGCCTGCACCACGAGCAGATCGTCGAGGACGACGTCCTCGACCGGCGTCTCCTGCTCGCGGCCGTCCCGCACCGGCCGGGCCCGCGGAGCGCTCAGGACGGCGAGGCGGTCCAGCGTCCGCTTGGCGCGCAACTCCTGCACGATGCCGATGGCCGAGTTGGCGACGACGACCCCGCCGAACAGCGCGTTCTGCCAGCGGCCCGCGAGCACGGCCACCACCCATAGGGCGGCCAGCAGGCCGTTGAAGAACGTGAACACGTTGGTCCACAGGATCTCCCCCAGCGTGCGGCTGGTCCGCGCTGCCGTGGCGTTGACCGCGCCGGCGGCCACGCGTTCGGCCACCTCTGCGGCGGTGAGGCCGGCCGACGACGTGACGTGACCGGTCGCTGCTGGTGCCGGTGCCTCGGGGCCCGCCGTCACAGCAGGCCCCCGGCCCGCAGATTCAGCGCAACGACCCAGGCGGCGAGCAGCACTCCCCCGACCGTCCCGACCGCGAGCAGGAGGCGGCGGGCGCTCCAGCGCTGCACCCGGATGCGCGGATGGTCGGGCAGTCGCCGGCGGAACTCCTCGACGAGGTCACGCCCGTCGGCCTGCATCAACCGGCGCAGCTGCCGCGGCACGGTCAGGGAGCTCGTCGTGGCGAAGGCCTCCGCCAACTCAGCAGGGGTGAAGCTGCGCAGTGCCCGGTCGAGGACCCGATCGGGGCCGGCGACCAGCGCGCACACCAGGAGCATGTTGGCCAGGTCCACGGCCTGCCGCCAGCGCGAGGGCCGCAGCTCGCCGAAGGAGACGTCGACGAGGACGACGTGGTCGCCCTGGGCCAGCACGTTCGAGGGCTTGATGTCGCGGTGGGCGGCGCCGGCGGCCCACAGCAGCCGCACCTGCTGCAGGGCGTCGTCCACGACCGGGTCCCCCATGCCGGAGTCCAGAATCTCCACCGCACCTAGGACCAGCTCGGTGACCAGCAGGTACTCGCGGCCCGGCACCACCTCCACCACGCCGACCGGGGCGGGCACGCGGACGCCGCCGTCGCGCAGCAGCCGCACCATGTAGTCCTCGTGCTCCACCAGCCGGCGCACCGAGGAGAAGGGGGCCTCGTCCTCCAGCCGGCCGTAGCGCAGCACCCGGAAGAGCTTGTACCAGCGGTCGGACCGCAGATGGGTCAGCGAGTACAGCTTGCCGAAGAGCACGTCGGGCGGTCCGCCGGCCACGTGCAGCTGGCACGGCGTGGAACCGGCGGAGCCGTCCAGGCGGTACGGCTCGATGGCCGTCAGCTCGAGGCCCAGCTGGTCGCGCACGGCGGCGCGGACGTGCGCGGTGCGCTGCGCGTCGAGGTCCAGGTGCGCCTTGACCCGGCGGCGGTAGGTGACCGGGAAGGCGCCCTCCGGGGCCAGCACGGAGAAGGCGACAGCGGCGGCGCTGCTCCCCAGCACGGCGCTGGCGACGGCGGTCGAGGCGTCGTCCAGCCCGAGGGCGATGCGGGGCGCGATGCAGGCGGCGAGCAGAAGGACGACGGCCACCCACCCCCATCGCCGGGCCCGGCCGGCGGGCGTGAGCACGTACAGAGTCGCGACCGCGACCGTGGCGAGGACGACGTCCGGCCAGGCGGAGAGAGTGAACGCGTCGGGGGAACCGGTCAGCCCCTCGCGAACCGCCCTGACGAGCACGGCCTCCCCCGCGGCGAGCTGCGCCAGGGCGGCCACCACGGAGATGGTGCCCAGGTAGACCAGCAGGTGCCGCCACCGCGCGGTCCAGACCAGGACGAGCGCCGTGGGAACCCACAGCACCCGGTAGCCCACCTCGGCATCGAACCGGGCCAGGTCGGCGGCCAGGTCCGGGTGTCGCCCGACGGGCGCCAGCAGGTCGGTGGCCGCCCCGTCGAGCGGGGGCAGCCCACCCGGCCGTCCGGACCAGAGGACCAGCAACAGTGCGGCGGCGGTCAGGGCGGCCAGCCACGCCCACACCTGGGGCGGCACGGGCCGGCGCAGAAGCCGCTCCCGGCCTGAAGGCCGGCGGCCGCCCCCGCCGTCCGGCCACGACGGCCGCCGGATCCCGGGACCGGGTAGTGCGGAACTCAGGTCGGCCACCTCGTCATCGTGCGCGCCTGGTGCGTCACCGGGCCCGGGCCTCCGGGCCCCGCCCGGTGGGTCGGAGGTCCCTGCGCTCACGCGGCCCGGGTGAGCGGACGGGCAGCCGGCGGCCGAGGCGTGGCCGGACGAAGCAGCGTCTTGCCCATCGGGCCTGACGACGACGAGGTCGCCGCCGCGCGCAGCCCCGACGAGCGCCTCGTAGACGAGTGGGTCCATCAGCGCGGTGCGGGCGCGGCCGTGGACGCCGGTGAGTCCGACCGCCTCGAGGACGGTCGCGTCGAGCGTGGCCAGCGCCGCGGTGCGCAGCCGGTCGGGCATGTCGCTATCGCCTCCCGGCGGGCCGCCTCACGCAGCGCCCACACCAGGGCCGCGGGCGCGTCCAGGCCGGCGGTGACCGGCACGACGATCGACGGCGCGGAGCGACGGGAGGTCGGCGGGTCCACCAGGGCGGGAGCGACGAGCGACATGCCGACGATCTTGGTCACCGGCGCCGGCCGTCAGTAGGGACCTCCGTCCCTACGCGAGGGGCCAGTGGTCAGCAGCCTCCGGCCACGGCGACCGCTGCACTGGTCCGGTGACCACTCGCCTGGCTCCCGACGTGCCCGCGGCCGAAGCGCCGGCCCCCGTAGGGGTCGGGCCGGCGCGCATCGTCCGGCTCCCGACGGACCTGGTACGCGTGGGACTGGGCCTGGCCGTCCTCGGCGTCGGCTTCCTGCTGACGCAGCAAGGCGAGCTCTCGACCATCGAGCGCGACGCGTTCCGGCTCCTGAACGACCTGCCGGGTCTGTTCCTGCCGGCCGTCTGGGCGATCATGCAGCTCGGCAATCTCGTCGCGGTCCCGGCGCTCGCGGCCGTCGCGGCGCTGCTGCGGCGGCTGCGCGCGGCCCGGGACCTGCTGGTCTCGGGCCTGCTGGCCTACGCCGCCGCCGACCTGGTGAAGTCGATCGTCGGGCGCGAGCGGCCAGGCGGCCTGCCGGTCGGCGCCGTGCTGCACGAGGGCACGATCGGTGGCATCGGGTTCGTGTCCGGGCATTCGGCCGTGGCGGCGGCCCTGGCCACCGCCGCGGCGCCCTATCTCACCCGCCGGGGCAGGCGCATCGCGTGGTGCCTGGCCTGGAGTGTCGCCCTCGCGCGGGTCTACGTCGGCGCCCACCTGCCGCTGGACATCCTGGGCGGCCTGGCGCTGGGCTGGGCGATCGGCTCCGCGGTGCACCTGATGTTCGGCATCCCGCGCCGGACCGTGCGCCCCGACCGGGTGGAGGCGCTGCTCGCAGCCGTGGGCCTCGCCGGCACCCGAGTGCGGCCGGCGCCGGTGCAGGCCCGGAGCTCGCACCCGCTCCTCGGGGTCGCCCCCGGAGGCCGCGTGCTGTACGTGAAATACCTGGAGCCCGACCGCGCCGAGCGCGACTGGCTGCACCGGCTGTGGCGGCTGCTCTCCGTCCGGGACGTGAAGGACGACGATGCCCTCGCGCCGCTAGGGCACCAGGCCGAGCACGAGGCCGTCGCCGCGATGACCGCGCACGCCCGGGGCGTGCGGGTACCGGAGCTGATCGTGGCCACGGGCACCGACCGGGACGCCGTCGTCGTCCAAGAGCACGTGGCCGGCCGGCCGCTGGACACCCTGGAGCCCGCCGAGGTGACCCCCGAGTTGCTGCGCGCGGTGTGGGAGCAGGTGGACCTGCTGCACGACGCCCGTGTCGCCCACCACGACCTGGTGGCCGCCAACGTCCTGGTCGACGGTGACGGCCAGCCTTGGCTCGTCGACTTCGGCAACGCCCGGACCGGCGCCTCCGACGACGCCATGGCCGACGACGTCGCCGAGCTGCTGGCCTCGCTCGCCGTCCGCCTCGACCCGGCGCGCGTGGTCGACGGCGCCGTGGCAGTGCTGGGGGCCGGGCCGGTCGAGAGCGCGCTGCCATCCCTCGCCCCCCTGACGCTTTCCGCGGAGACCCGTGGCCGGCTGCGCGACCGGCCGGAGCAACTGACCGAGGTGCGCGATGCGGTGCGCGCCCGGCTGGGGCTGCCCGATCCAGCACGGTCTGCGTGGCCCCGCCCCGGACGGGCGGCGGTGGCCGCGGTGGCGGTGGGCAGCGCCGTGGTCCTCGGCCTGCTCCTGATCGAGTCCGGGACCGCCTTCCTGGACACCCTCGAGGGCGTCGGCTGGCGCTGGCTCGGCGGTGCCGTCGTGCTCGCCGGCCTCGCCCGGGTAGCGGCCGCGGCAGCGGTGCTGGCCACCGTCGACCGACGGATCGCCGTCGGACGCATCCTGGGCGTCCGGGCCGTCCAGGACAGCGCCTCGCTCCTGCACGGCCGGGCCGGGCGGCGCCGGGCCGCCGAACGCCTCCTCGAGAGCGCCGGGGTGCTTCCCGACGCCGCCGTTCGAGCGGTGCGACGGACGGTCGTCGGGACCGTGGCCGGCGCGGCCGTCGTGCTGATCACCGCGTTGGCCCTGGGGCTCGCCCGACCTGGGCTCGGCCACTGGCAGTCGCCCGCGGATGCACTCCGGCCGGCCCTCATCGCGCTGGGCGCGGCCTGCCTGGTGGCGGCGGGGCAGGTGCTCGCCGGCCAGGGCGGATCGGCGCGGGAGCGGTTGCTCGTGCGCCCGCCTCGCCTGCTCGCGCCGCCTCCGCGATGGGCCGCGCAGGTGGGCTGGGCAGCGACCGCGACGGCCTTGGAGGCCGCCGTCCTGGTCTGTGCGGTCGAGGCGGCCGGAGGTCGCGCCGCGGTCCTCGCCGTCGCCGCCGGGTACGCCGGCCTACGCCTGCTGTGGACCGCCCTTCCACTGACCGGGCTCCCCGGCGCCGCAGAGGCCGCGCTGCTCGCCCTGCTCGTCGCGCTCGGCGTGCCGCTGGCCGACGCCTGCGCGGCCGTGCTGATCACCCGGGCGCTGACCTTCTGGTTCCCCGCCGCGCTGGGGGCCGTGACCGCCCGACGAGGGCCGAGGTGGTGATGCGGCAGCGAGCCACGCACCCGTGGGGGGTGGCCGCCACCGGAACCGCGGTCGTGCTGCTTGCCGCCGTGCTTTTGGTGATCTTCCTGAGCGGTGGCGACGACGACGCAGGCGAGCCCGCAGCGGGGCCGTCGGCGTCCGCGTCGCCCGGTACGGCGACCACGCCGGCGGCGCCGACGAGCACGGCGACACCCGTTTGGGAGCCGTCCGCCCCCTCCACCACCGTCCCCCCGCCCATCCCGACGCCGCAGACCACGACACCCCCCGGAATCCCACCTGCGCTGCGCGGGGTGGACGTGACGGTGCTGCCCACCGATGAGCACGTGGTGGCGCTGACATTCGACGCCGGGGCGAACAGCGCAGGCCTGCCGAGCATCCTGGCCACGCTGGCCGACCGGGGTGTGCAGGCGACGTTCTTCCTCACCGGCCGGTGGGCGCAGGCAGACCCCGCCGGCGTGGCCGCAATCCGCGCGGGCGGGCACCGCATCGGCAACCACTCGATGACACACCCGCACCTGACCGGGATGTCCGACGCGGCCGTCGCCGACGAGGTGTCCGGCGCGGAGCAGGTCCTCCGCGCGGCCGGCCCCGACCCGCGGCCGCTGTTCCGCTTCCCGTACGGCGACCGCGACGCGCACACCATCGCCGCGGTGAACGCGCTGGGCTACGTTCCGGTGCGCTGGACGGTGGACACGCTCGGCTGGCAGGGCACGGCCGGCGGCGCGAGCGCCCGGTCGGTCGCCGACCGCGCCGTGGCGGCCCTGCAGCCCGGGGAGATCGCCCTCATGCACATCGGGTCCAACCCCGACGACGGGACGATGTTCGATGCCGATGCGCTGCCAGTCGTCATCGACCGGATGCGTGCGGCCGGCTACACCTTCGTGACGCTCGACGCAGTGACCGGCGGCTGAGCGGACAGCGCGTCGATGACGGCCGTAGGCGGGTCTGCGCCCCGTCGGCGACCGCGGCCAGCTCAGGGTTGCCCGAGATCGCGACGAGCACGCCAGGGTCGACCGCCGTGACCCGGACGCCGCCCGGCTCGTCGGCGCGGATGACGACGTTGCACGGCAGCAGGAGGCCGAGATCGGGCTCGGCCGTCAGGCCGCGGTGGGCCGAGGACGACTTGCGCCGGCACCTCGACACCGAGCTTCCCCGCGTCGTGGCAGCGACGTCGATCTCGGTGAGGACGCCGAACCACTGGTCGGCCCGCGCCTCGCCGGTGCGCGCCACCACCTTGGCGAAGGGAGGTCGAGCGTCGTCGTTATGGCGTAGCCGCTCACCGTGCGTTCTCGGCGGCCGGCAGCCCGGTGACCGACCGGACGACGAGCTCGTCGACCTCCAGCCGGGCGATGCGGACCCGCTTGAGGTCGGCCCGGCCCACCGCCAGCCGGCCCACGGCCATCGAGCCGACCGCCAACGCGCCGACGGCGAACGACCCCAGGGCCAGCGCACCGGCCGCGACGGCTCGCAGCGCTACCGGCCCGCCGGCCACAGGTCCCAGTCGAACGGGACGCCGCAGCACAACCCTTCTCATGTGCGTGTTCATGTCCACCTCCGTGCCCGCGGTCCCCGTCCGGCTCCGCGCGGGACGTCCGCACCTCACACGCTTCCCCGCGACCCGTCCGGGCGAGCAGGGCCCAACGACTCCCCGCACCGGGACCCTCGTCGCGACTGCGGGACCTCCGACCCTCCGCCGACGGGTCCACGCGCGAGAGGGCACCAGTTGGCCGAGGTGCAGGCTGACAGCACCGTTGCCCATCACGTGCGCTCACGTCACCCCCAACCACGCACCGGCACCCACGCCCAGCAGGACCGACCCGACCGCAGCCGCATGGAGGATCAGCGCCGGGATCCGGCGGACCCTCTGCGCGGTACCAGCCGAGGTCCGCGGACCCGTGCACTCCGGCTCCGCGGCCACGGCAGCCGTGGCGGGTACGCCGGCGAACGCGGGGGCGATCCAGCGCAGGTAGTAGAAGAGACTGGCGACGGTGTTGACCGCCGCCACGACCACCAGCCAGACCAGAGCACCGTCCCAGGCGGCGGCGAAGACGGCCAGCTTGCCGACGAACACCGCCGTCGGCGGAGTCCCGACCAGGCCGAGCAGGCAGACGACCAGGCTGACCACGATCCAGCGGTGCCGCCCGACTGCGGTCGCCCAGTCCGTGATCGTGCGCGCCGTGGGTGTGGCTGCCACGGCGGCGAAGGCGCCGATGTTGGTGACGGCGTAGCCGGCCAGGTAGAGGGAGAGGGCCGGAACCGCGAGGTCGCTGCGCGCGGCGACGGCGACGACCATGAACAGGTAGCCGACCTGGCTGACCGTGGAGTAGGCCAGCAGCCGGAGGACGTCGGTTTGGGCGAAGGCGGCCAGGTTGCCCAGCGTCATGCTCGCCGCGGCGATCGCGGCGACGAGGAGCGGCACGTCGAGCGGTATGTCGGCGAAGGGCTCGGCAAGCAGCCGGAAGGCTGCGGCTACCGCGCCGATCTTCGGGATGGTGGTGATGTACGCCGCCATCGGCGGCAGGGTGCCGGCGGTGACGTCGGGAACCCAGAAGTGCACCGGTACCGCGCCGGCCTTGAAGGCGACCCCGGCGAGCACGCCGACGACGCCGACCGCCAGCAGGCCGGGTGCGGCATCCGGGAGCAGACCGGCCAGCTCCACGTAGCCGGTGGTGCCGGCGGCGAGCACCAGGGCGGCGACGCCGACCAGCAGGAGGACACCCACGAAGGCGCCCATCAGGTAGTACTTCATCGTCGCCTCGGTCCCGGACGACTCCTTGGCGAAGCCGGCCAGGGCGTAGAGCGGGACGCTGGCCAGCAGGTAGGCGGCGACGAGTAGCAGCAGGTCGCCACTGGCGGCCAAGGCGTTCGTGCCGAGCGCGCCGAGCAGCATGAGCACGTAGGCCTCGGTCTCGCGGGGATGCCCAGCCACCGACGGGGCGGCCAGCCACACGAGGACCGCAACACCGAGGGCGACGACGATGCGGACGACGCCGGTGGAGGTGTCGACGACCCAGGTGCCCTCGAAGAGCCGCTGGGCGGGATCGCGCAACGCGGCTGCCGCCGCGACCGCGCTGGCCAGGCAAGCGACAGTGACCAGCAGCCGCACCCGCCACTGCTGCCGCTGGGGCGTCCACAGGCCGAGGAGCAGCCCGCCCACCGCGCCCAGCAGCAGCAGCGCCTCCGGCACCAGCGCCGACCAGGCCTCCCCGCTCCCGGACATGCCTGTCACCGGGCCACCAGCTCCACCACCGCCATCGCTGCCGGCTCGAGGACGTCGAGCAGGACGCGCGGGAACAGCCCCAGCACCACGGCGAGCGCCAGCAACGGGACGATCGAGACCACCTCGTGGCCGCGCAGGTCACGCAGCCGAGTCGCCCCGCGGGCCTCGGTGGCGATCGCGCTGCCGCCCGCGCGGGCCGGGGACGGAGCCGGCCCCTCCCCCTTCTGGTCGGCGTCGGTCACGGGGCCGACGTCCGCCTCCTCCGGAGCGACGGTGTCGCCGGTGAGCAACCGCTGCAGCGCGAGCAGGAACAGCCCGGCGGTGACCAGGATGCCGACGACGGCGATCACCGTGGCCACCGGCGTGGCTTGCAGGGCCCCGGTGAAGACCTGGAACTCGGCGATGAACCCGGAGAACCCGGGCAGCCCCAGCGACCCGAAGGCGGCCACCGCGAGGCAAGCGGCGAACACCGGTGCGGGACCGGCCAGCCCACCCCACCGGTCGAACGCGTAGGAGCGCCCGCGGGACCACAGCCAGCCGCTGAGCAGGAACAGCGCTCCGGTGAGGAGTCCATGGCTGACCATCTGGTACATCGCGCCGACGGTGGCCACGGTCCGTGCTGCCTCGTCGGCGGATGCCACCAGACCTGCGGCACCGAGCCCGAGCAGGACGTAGCCCATGTGGTTGACCGAGGTGTAGGCGATCATCCGCTTGACGTCGGTCTGGGCGAGTGCGACGAACGCGCCCCACAGCACGCTGATCACCCCGACGACGACGGCCACCATCGCCCATCGCTGCCAGGCTTCGGGCAGGATCGGCATGGCGATCCGCACGAAGCCGTACGTGCCCAGCTTGAGCAGGATGCCGGCGAGGACGGCCGAGCCGGCGGCAGGGGCGTCGGTGTGCGCGTCGGGAAGCCACGTGTGGAACGGGAACAGCGGCGTCTTCACCGCCAGCCCCAGTCCGATCGCCAGCAGCACCAGTCCGCCGGCCACCGGGGAGTCGGCCAGCGGCGGGTTCGCCGCCAGCGCGACCATGTCGAAGGTCCGCTCCTCGCTGCCGAGGAACAGCCCGATGAAGCCCACCAGCAGCGCCAGCGACCCGACGAACGTGTAGAGGAAGAACTTGAGCGCGCTGCGCCGGGCGTTGCCGTGCCCCCAGCCGGCGATGACGAAGTACATCCCGACGATCGTCAGGTCGAAGAAGACGAAGAAGAGGATGAGGTCGAGCGAGGCGAACGTGCCCAGGCAGGCGGTCTGCAGGAACAGGAACAGCGCGGCGTAGGTGCGCGGCCGGTCGGGCTCCCGGAGCGAATAGACCGCGCAGGCCAGGAAGAGCACCCCGGTCAGCGCCAGCAGCGGCAGCGACAGCCCGTCGACGCCGACGTGGTAGCCCGCGTCCACCGTCGGGATCCACTGCAGGTCGGCCTCGTACGCCAGCCCGTCGACGACGCCCGAGGCGCCGTCGCCGGGGTCGAACCGCCACCACATCCAGCCGACGAGAGCGAGGTCGACGGCCGAGGCCGCCACCCACACGGAGATCGCCGCCCGGCCACCGAGTCCACGTGCCCCGAGGAGCACGCCGGCGGCCACCAGCGGCAGGAAGATGACGACGGTCAGCAGCACGACTACCTCACCACCAGCAGGAGGACGAGCAGGAACCCGAGGCCGACGACGGCCTGGGCGTAGTACTGGTGCAGCAGCCCGGTCTGAGGACGACGCGCGGCGCTGCCCGCGCGGCCGAACGCCCTCGCCGTCGCCCGGACCGCTCCGTCCACCAGTCCGGCGTCGATCCGCGCGGACCCGTCCGCGGTCCGTCGTGTCGCCGCGCCCACTCCCGACACCGCGCCGTCCAGGACGCCGTCATCGGCCCGGGCCGCCAGAACCGCGAGGCGGCGCCCGCCCGCCGCGACCCCCATGACGGCCCGGTCGAGGACCCGGTCGTCCACGCGGGCCAGCGCCCGGGCCAGCGCCATCGCCGGCCGAGGTGACAGCAACCCGCCCAGCCCGGCCCACGAGCCGAGCGGGCTCCGGACGAGCTGGTCCACGACGGCCGGACGGGCGCACACAGCGACGACGGTCAGTCCGAGAACGACGAGCGCCAGCGCACCGGAGAACAGCAGCTCCCCCAGCCCTGGGGACGGCTCCCCGCCCGCGTCGAGGACCGCCTTCAGCTCCTCGGCCACGGCCGGGAGCGCGAGCACACCCAGCCCGGCGGCGAACACGGCCAGCACACCGGCGACGGCGGTGGTCAGGACCGGGATCCGGCGGGTACCGGTCTCCTCGGTGTCGACGGCCTCGTCCCCCGCCGGCGGGGCGAGGAGGACGGCCAGGATCCGGCCGGCGTACACGGCCGAGACCGCGGCGGCGGCGAGGCCGACGACGTGCAGCGCCGTCCCGTCGACCCCGGCGAGCACCTCGTCCTTGGTGGCCCACAGCGACAGCGGCGGCACTCCGGCCAGCGCGAGGGCTGCCACGACGGCCGCTGCCCCGACGCCCGGGTAGCGCCGCGCCGCACCCCGCAGGTCGGCGAGGTCCTTGGTGCCCAGCGCGGTGAGCCACGCGCCGGCGGCGACGAACAGTCCGGCCTTGACCGCGGCGTGCGCGACCAGCTGGGCGGTGCCGCCCGCCGTGGCACCCACGCCGGCGGCGAGGACGACGAAACCGATCTGCGCGGCGGTGCTCGCCGCCAGCAGCTGCTTGAGGTCGGTCTGCGCCACCGCCACCGCGCCCAGCAGGAGGGCGGTGAGTGCGCCGGTCCACGCCGCCGCCGTCGACGCCCAGCCGGTCCCGGTCAGCAATGGCTGCAGCCGGATCAGCAGGTACCCGCCGGCGGCCACCATGGTCGCCGAGTGCAGCAGGGCGCTCACCGGGCTGGGGCCTTGCATGGCCGCCGACAGCCAGGCCGAGAAGGGCAGCTGAGCCGACTTGCCCAGCGCGGCGACAAGCACTCCGGCCGCGGCCACGTCCGCCCAGCCGCCGTCGACCGCGCCGAGGTCTGCAAGCGCCAGGCTCCCCGTGGCCGCCAGGGCGGCGCCGGCGGCGACGTACAGGCCGAGGTCCCCGGCGCGGGTGGTCACGAAGGCCCGCGTGCCGGCCGCTAGCTTGCCTGGCTCCTCCCAGCGGAAGCCGATCAGTGCGTACGAAGTCGCTCCCATCACCTCCCACGACAGCAGCAGGGCCGGAAGCGTCGCCGCCGTGACCGTTGCCAGCATCGCCGCCACGAACAGCAGCAGGTAGCCGAAGAACCGGGCCCGCGCCGTGTCTTCCGGCAGGTCCGCGACGGCGAAGACGGTGACCAGCAGGGCGATACCCGCGACCAGCACCACGAGCACCGCGGACAGGCCGTCGACGACCAGCCGCAGGTCGCCGCCGTCGACGATGCCCAGGAACGGCGCCGAGACGCTCGGCCGGCCGGCCGCCACCAGGGCCGCGAGCACGACGCCGCCGCCGGTGACACCCACGGCGACCGGGCCGGCGATGCGGTCGGCCCCCCGCCCAGTGACCAGCAGACCCGCTCCGCACACGGCAGGCAGCAGGACGAGGGCTGCGAGCGCGCCGCTCATCCGCGCAGGTCCGTGGCCATGTCGACCATGTCCACTTGCCTGGCCCGGTAGATGGCGACGGTGACGGCGAAGCCCATCGCCATCTCCACCGCCATGACCACCAGCGCGACAACGACGAGCATCTGGGCGTCGGGCAGTTCGGGCGCGAGGAAGTACCACGCCGCTCCCCCGGCCAGCAGCACCCCGTTGAGCACGAGCTCGAGGCCCATCATCACCATGACGATCGACTGCTGGGACAGCGCACCGAACAGGCCCACGCCGACCAGCGCGACGGCCACGGTCAGCACGATCTGCAGCACCAACTCGGAGGTCATCGCGGCAAACCCCCGGGTACCGGGTCGTCCGGGCGCGTCGCGTCCAGCCCGGGGCCGAGCCGGTCGTAGCGACCGCGGGCGGTGGCCAGGATCGTGCCGGCCAGGATCGTCGCGAACAGCGCGATGCCGACGACCAGCATGACCAGCATGTGGCTGCCCATGATCGCCTCGCCGAGCTGCCGGGTGCTGTCGGCCGGGCGCACCGGGTTCCGCGTCGGCCAGTCAATCGTCCAGATCCCGGCCGCGAGGACGACGAACGCGCTCGCACCCATGACGGCCGAACCCTTGGCGTTGTGCACCATCGTCATCGGCATGAGCCCGGCAGGGTTCATCATGAAAGCGATCATGAAGACGGCCATGATCGCCATCTCGATCGTCATCATCAACGCCGTCACGATGGCGAGGTAGACGAGATCGAGGGCCAGCAGGATCCCGGCCACCGCGAGAAACGACACCAGCAGGGCGAAGGTCGCCCGGGCCATCGAGTCGACGACGAAGACGGCGATCCCCGCAGCGACCGCCAGCACCCCGAGAACGGCGACGGCGGTGATCGCCCAGCCGGAGAGTTCGCTCAGCATCGGCTCCTCCTCACGCGTAGAACCCGTTGAGAACGAGCACGGCGACGACCAACGTCTGGAGCAGGGTCGCCGGGACGAGCACCATCCAGCCGACCTCCACCGTCCGGTCGGGTCGCAGCACCGGGAGCCGTCTTCCCACCCAGATCAGGGCAGCGACGACGCCGAGGGTCTTCAGCAGGTGCCACAACGGGCCGGGCAGCACGGGGCCAGAACCGCCGCCGAGGAACAATGCCGCCGCCATTGCCGCCGTGGCGCCGAGAAAGACCGCGCGACCTGCCTCGACCAGCAGCCGGTCCACCCCGGACAGCTCGGAGGCGACACCACCGGCGATGTCGGCGGCTGTGGGCGCGGCGAACGGCCCCCAGAACGCGAAGGCCGCGGCGCTCGCCACGAAGACCACGAAGGCGACGGGCATCGTGACCACGAACCACAGGTCCTGCTGCGCGGCGAGGATGTCCGTCGTCCGCAGCGATCCGGCTGCCAGGCCGGCCGTGATGAGCGCGAACATCAGGGGGAGCTCGTAGGCCAGTCCCTGCGCGAGGAAGCGATAGCCGCCGATCAGCGCGTGGACGGCGTTGGGGCCCCAGCCGACCAGCCACACCGCCGCCCACAGCAGCGCCTCCATGGCGTTGAACCACACGAGGTCGGCGCTGGTGGACCACAGCGTGCGGCCGCCGATCGGGACGACGGCCAGTGACAGCAGCGCCAGGGCCGGCACCGCCGCGCAGCCCAGCCGCCAGAGGAGCCGGTCCGGGGCCACCGTGGTGCGCCGCTGCTCGATCAGCAGGCGCACGCCCGAGCGGATCGGCTCAGGGGCGCTCCCCAGCGCGCCGAAGACCACGGCGCGGTCGGCAGCCGCCACCAACAGACCCAGGACCAGGCCGATCACCACGATGCCGAGGACCGCCGGCGCCAGTCCCCATGCCTCCGCCAGGCTCGGCTCATGCATGCGCGTGCTCCGGAGCCGGCGCCGCGGGCACGGGGGTCAGGTCGAGGCTCGCCACGATCAGGCGCGCGCTGCCGACCTCCGCGCCCTCCACCAGGGCCGCGACCTCCTCCAGCGAGGGAGCGGGCGGTTCCTCGACCGGCTGCCCCGACGCGATGTCGCACCAGCGCCGGACGCGGTCCAGGACGTCCTCATCGGAACCGCGCTCCGTCGGGATCTGCCCGATACCACCGGCCGCCCACGACAGGATTCGCGACCGGCCCACTCGCTGCGCCACGGCCTCGGCGAGCCGTTGCGCTCCACCGTGACCGGACCCGTGGGTGACGAGCCCGTCCCGGGCGCGGCGTGCGTCACGGGCAGCGGTCGGCCAGCTGGCAACGTCCAGGAATCGGGCGAGCCGATCCAGCGCCGCCCGCTGGGGGTCCGGAGGCGGGGACGCAGCGGGAAGAATGCCGGCATCGAGCCAGGCCAGCTCGGCGGACCCGAGGATGTCACCCTGCAGGTCCGCCCGTAGGACCAGACCGGTCGGCCAGCCGGGAAGGACCGGCCCGAGCGCCACCCGGAGGACGTCGAGCTCGAGACCGTCCCTGTCCGGCCCGGTCGAGGCCATCGGCAGCCCGGCCACCTCACCACCGTGGTGCATGTGGTGACCCTCGTGACCACCGCCGTGGTCCATGCCCTCGTGACCACCGCCGTGGTCCATGCCCTCGTGACCACCGCCGTGGTCCATGCCCTCGTGACCACCGCCGTGGTCCATGCCCTCGTGACCACCGCCGT
>NZ_JBJHAA010000011.1:0-143026 GCF_054050795.1 Blastococcus sp. SYSU DS1024 | reverse complement strand
GTCGGGCGGCGCCCCCCCGCCGGCGCGGCCTCGCCGCCGCGCCGCCGCGACCACAGCGGCGCGTCGACGCCGTAGGCACGCCGGGTCGTCCGCAGGCCGGCCTGGGCGACCCGGCGCACACCGTCGGGCTCGGACACCATGTCCAGGATCCGCGACGCGACGTCGGCGGCGTCCGCGCGCGGCATGTGGATGTCGCGGCCGTCCGTGTAGAGGCGGTTCTGGTCCAGCGGGTCGGTCGCGACCAGCGCGACCCCGCACAGGGCCGCCTCGACGCAGGATCCCGTGGGGAAGCCGTCGAAGGCGCCGGGGGCGAGACGCCCCGGTGCCGTGGGGGAGACGATGACGTCCATCCCCTCGTAGAAGGCGCGCAGCTCCGGAGTGCTCAGCGTGGCCGTGAAGCTCAGGGGGAGATCCGAGTCCTCCGCGCCGACGTCGGCGGGACCGAACCCGCCGACGACGTGGCCCCGGACGGGGAGACCGGCGTCCGTGAGCCGGCGCAGGGTCTGCAGGAAGACCGGCCACCCCTTGTCCGAGCCGTCGGGGGTGTAGCGGAACGCGACGAAGCAGACGTCCAGAACCGGCTTGCCGGTGCCGAAGTAGTTCGTGCGCAGCCCCGGACCGGGCCGGAGGTAGCCGGGGTCGACGGTCACGCCCAGGATCTCGGTGACCGGGACGGACCCGCCGGTTCTGGTGGTGACGAGCTCGGTCACGACCGGCTGGGTCGTGATCACGTGCCGGAGCTGCGGTGAGGCGAGGACCCGCTTCAGCATCCGCTCCGTGCGGGGCGTGCCCAGGTTCAGCCCACCGCCCGGGTACAGCGTCAGCACGAACGGCAGCCCGTCGCGCTCCATGTCCGCCACGAAGTGCGCGGCGTTGTTGAGGAACATCACCGACGCGCACTCGAACTCCCCGAACCGGCGGGCGTCGTACGGCGAGATCCGCCGGTGCGTCTCCGGGTGCAGGGTCGCGTACTCGGCCACCAGCGGCCGTAGGTCCGAGACCGTCGTCATCACCTCGGCGACGACGCCATGCCGGAGCATCCAGTCGAACTCCGCGATCCGGAAACCGGTTCCCTTGGTGGGGAAGTGGTCGTCGAGCACCACGATCCCGCGGGCCCCGTCCGGTGCCGCCGCGGAGGCCGGGGGCTCGGCCGCTGCCTCGTCCGCGGGGTCGTCCACGGCGCCGGTGGTCGCACCCAGCTCCCGCACGACGCCGGGCGCCAGCAGGTGCAGGTGGCTCGACACGAGCGAGCTCACCCGCTCCCGGGGCAGCCGGTGCGCTGGAGCGGCGCCCGGCAGCAGTCCCACCGGCCCGTATCCGCTCACGGCCAGGGCGATCAGCCAGTCGTGGGCCGCCGTCTCGAAGATCTCCGGGTGGAGCCGTCCCACCACCTCGGCCCGGTACGTGGCGCGGCTCCACGTCACCGCGACGTCCCGCTGCACCAGTTGCCCGGCGGTTGCCTCGAGGTGGCCGTCGCGGTCGCCGTCGTGGCCGGGTGCGCCCGCCGCCGCCATGGACAGGTGCGGGTGCGTGTCCAGCAGCTCCACCTGCCGCCGCAGCTCGTCGGTCGACGACCACTCGTCGTCGCCCGCGAGCACGGCGACGTAACGGCCGCGGCACGCGGCGAACCCGCGGTGGAGGCCCAGCGCGGCGCCGGGCTCGGCCTCGCCGGTGACGACACGCACCTCGACGGCCACCCGCTCCGACCACGCCGCGACCCCCGGCAGCGTCCGGTCACCGGACGCCTCGTCGACGACGACTACCTCGATGGCCTCGTCGAGCCGCTGGCTGCGGACGGACTCCAGCGCGCGCTCGAGGAGCTCGCCGTCGTCGTGGTTGACCAGGAGCACGCTCACACGGGGAGCAGTCATGCGCGGTGATCGCCTTTCGAGGAGCAGGGCGGGAGGACGGCGAGGACGCGGTCCACGCGATCGTCCCCGGCACGGAACGGGCACGAGGGGAGCCCGCGGCGCGTGGGTCCGGGGCGGGTGGGTCGCGGTCGGCCAAGATGGGGCCGGACACGTCCGAGGGGCGGGCGACGTGGGACAACCCTGGGGTGGCAGTGCGACGACTGGTCGTGATGGGCGCGGGCGGGCACGCGCGCGAGGTGCTCGACGTGCTGGAGTCCCTCCCCGACGCACCGGGGCGGGAGCGGACGACCGTCTTCGCCGAGAGCGGGGCCACCACCGCGGCTGCGACGGCCCTGCTCCGGGACCGGGGCTACGCGCTGGCCGAGGAGCTCCCGGCGGACGCCACGCACTACCTGCCGGCCGTCGGTGATCCGGCGCTGCGACAGTGGTTCGTCACCCTCGCCGAGAGCCGGGGACTGCTGCCCGCGCAGGCGGTGAGCCCGCTGAGCACCGTTCCGGACGTCCTGCGGGAGGTCCCGGGGCTGGTGGTCCTTCCCCGCGTCCACCTCAGCACCAACGTGGCGCTCGGCCGGCACTGCCATCTCAACATCGGCTGCCAGGTGAGCCACGACGGGTGGCTCGGCGACCGGGTGACGCTCGGGCCGGGGGTCCTGCTCGCCGGCGGGGTCACGGTCGAGGACGACGCGTTCCTCGGGATCGGCGCCGTGGTCCTGCCCGGCCGCCGGATCGGGCGCGGTGCCGTGGTGGGTGGGGGAGCGGTGGTCGTCCACGACGTCGCCCCGGGGACGACGGTCGCCGGCAACCCCGCTCGTCCACTCGGGGCGGGCTGAACGCCTCGTCGTCACCTCGCTCCGGGGTGGCGGCGCCGATCGGGGCGCCGCACGCCGGGCGGCCGGTGGTGCCCCGGTCACGGCGACGGGCGGGAGCGGGGCCTCGGCCCCGGTCCGGGGCGGTCGGCCGGGCCCTGGGCGAGCGCCGCCCGGCGGGGCGCGGGGACCCCGGCAGCGCGGGTGGGGAGCACGGTCGCGGGGGAGGGGAGCGGGGTCGCGGGCGGGGAGGTCGCGGCGGCGGGTGCTGCCGGAGCAGTGCTCCGTCCGGCGCCGCGCACCGCCGGTGCGACGGCGCTCCGGACCAGGTCGCGGATCCGCGTCAACGACGACGCACTGATGTCGTTGGCCATCGGCAGGCCGACGATCCGCTGGGACAGCGACTCGGTGACCGGTAGGTCGCCCACCCGGCGGGCGGACGCGAGTGCGGGGAGCTGGTGCATCGGCGGGTCGAAGTACGCGCGGACCTCGATCCGGGCGTCGTGCGCCTTCTGCAGCAGCCGGCTGCGGGATGCCGGGGTGGGGAGCGCCACCGGCACGAACTGGAAGGTCGAGCCGGCGGTGCCGGCCTGGAACGCGACGCCGGTGGGCTCGAGCTCGTCCCGCAGCCACGCGGCGGCGGCGCGGCGGCGCGCCAGCACGTCGTCGAACCGGTCGAGCACGGCGAGGCCGACGGCCGCGGTCAGCTCGGGCATCTTCCCGTTGATGCCGAGGTGCCCGGTCACCGAGCGGGTCTGGTCGAAGCCGAAGTTGATGAGCTCGGCCAGTGCGTCGAGGACCGCCGCCGAGCGGGAGGTGACGAGCCCGCCCTCTCCGATCGCGAACGGCTTGGTGGCGTGGAAGCTGAAGACCTCCGCGTCGCCCTGGTCGCCGAGCGGGCGGCCGTCCTCGTCGACCGCGCCGAACCCGGCTGCGGAGTCGACGACGACGGGCACCCCCAGGTCGCGCGCCGCGGCGGCCAGCGAGCTGCGGCGCGCACGGCTCGGGGCGGTGCCGAAGGTGGAGCACTGCAGCACGCCGGCGAGGGAGCCGCGCAGGCTCCGCAGCCGGGCGAGCGACTCCTCGGAGGGCTGCCAGTCGTACGGGTCGATGTCGATGAACACCGGCTCGAACCCCGCCCAGACCACCGCGTTGACGCTGGCGACGAAGGTGAACGACGGCACCGCGACCAGCCGGCGCTCGCCCTGCGGGGTGCCGAGGCAGGCGCGCAGCGCCACCATCAGCCCGGACGTCGCGTTGTTCACCGCCACACCGGGGTGTTCGAGCCCCAGGTGGTCGGCGCACGCGCGCTCCAGCCGGGCCACGCACGGACCGCCGTTGGAGAACCAGCGCAGCCGCTCTGCCTCGGCGAACCAGGGCTCCACCTCACGCAGGCTGGGCAGCACGGGCGCCTGGAAGCGGATCAGCTCGTGTGCGACCACCGGGTGCGCTCCTCACGTGACAGGGTCCGCCCGGGCGGACGCCTGCAGCGCCCGCCGACGGTCCCGACGGCGTGCCCGGCTCGGGTGCTGTGGAGCGCGCATCGACCACGCGGACGGGTCGGGGGAGCTCCGGGCGGGGTCGTCCCCGGCCCGACTCCGGACGGAAGGCATCCTCACCCGCCCGACCGGCCGCTCACTCCCGCGACTCGCCGTCACGACCCGGTTGCGCAGGGACTCCGGTGGACGGAGGTGACACCGGCCTCAGGAGTCCCAGCCGCCCCGGGCCGGCGTCGCGCCGGCCCGGGACGGTCCCCGGGTCAGGGGTGGGTCATGGAGAGGACGTCGAGCGCCTCGTCGAGCTGGGCCTCGGTGAGCTTGCCCTGCTCCACGTAGCCGCGCTCGACGACCACCTGGCGGATCGTCTTCTGCTCGGCCAGCGACTGCTTGGCGACCTTGGCCGCCTCCTCGTAGCCGATGTACTTGTTCAGCGGCGTGACGATGGAGGGAGAGGACTCGGCGTAGGTGCGGCACTGCTCCACGTTGGCGGTGATGCCGTCCACGCAGCGGTCGGCGAGCAGCCGGCTGACGTTCGCCAGGAGCCGGATCGACTCCAGGACGTTGCGGGCCATGAGCGGCAGGGTCACGTTGAGCTCGAAGACGCCGGTGGTGCCCGCGTAGGTGACCGCGGCGTCGTTGCCGATCACCTGGGCGCCGACCTGGATCACCGCCTCGGGGATCACGGGGTTGACCTTGCCCGGCATGATCGAGCTGCCCGGCTGCAGGTCGGGGAGGGCGATCTCGCCGAGCCCCGTGCGGGGACCGGAACCCATCCAGCGCAGGTCGTTGGCGATCTTGATCAGGCCGACGGCGATCGTCTTCAGCTGGCCCGAGCCCTCGACCAGCGCGTCGCGGGAGCTCTGCGCCTCGAAGTGGTCGCGCGCCTCCGTCAGCGGCAGCTCCATCTGACCGGCCAGCTTCTCGATGATCGCCGCGGCGAAGCCGGGCGGGGTGTTGATGCCCGTCCCGACTGCGGTGCCGCCGAGGGGCAGCTCGCCGATGCGTGGCAGCGAGGCCTCCAGCCGCTCGATCCCGTAGCGGACAGCGGCGGCGTAGCCACCGAACTCCTGCCCGAGGGTCACCGGGGTGGCATCCATGAGGTGGGTGCGGCCGCTCTTCACGACCTCCGCGAACTCCTCCGCCTTCCGCTCGAGCGAGGCCTCGAGGTGCCGCAGCGCCGGGATCAGGGTGACCACGATGGCGCGGGTGGCGGCGATGTGGATCGCCGACGGGAAGACGTCGTTGGACGACTGCGAGGCGTTGACGTGGTCGTTCGGGTGCACCGGCGCGCCGAGGGATTCGGTGGCCAGCGAGGCGATGACCTCGTTGGTGTTCATGTTGCTCGACGTGCCCGAGCCGGTCTGGAAGACGTCGATCGGGAAGTGCGCGTCCCAGTCGCCCCGGGCCACGGTCGCGGCGGCCTCGGTGACGGCGTCGGCGATCGACCGGTCGAGGACGCCGAGGTCGGCGTTGACGGCGGCCGCCGCACCCTTGATCGCCGCCAGCGCGCCGATCAGCTCCCGCTCGATGGGTGTGCCGGAGATGGGGAAGTTCTCGACGGCGCGCTGGGTCTGCGCCCGCCACTTGGCCCAGGAGGGAACGCGGACCTCTCCCATGGAGTCGTGCTCGATGCGGAAGTCGGGGGTGTCCTGACCGCTGCCGTCCTGCGCTGCGCCGTTCTGCTGGGCCACGCTGTGCTCCCGGTGGTGTGGATGGTGACAGTGCTCCGCACGGGACCCTAGACACCCGTGGGGGCGCCGGTCGGTCCCGGCCTCGCCGGGGGCCGCCGAGGAGGGGCGTGCGCGCCGGAGTGCTGTGCGCTGCCACGGTGCCGAGCCGGCACGAGCCCCGAGGAGGGCCCCATGTCCCAGCCGCCCCTGACGCCGGACGCCGGCGTCCCGTCGTCCCCGCAGCAGCAGGGGATCTCCGGCTGGCCGGCTCCCGCCTCGGACTGGCCGGCGCCGGGTGCGCAGCCGGTGCCGGACTGGGCGGCGGCCGCCTCGTGGCAGCCGACGACGCCGCCGCCGCTCGCGCCGGCCGCCGTCGCCGGGCCGTCGCACCGTGGCCGCTGGGCGATCGCGGGCGCGGCGGTGGGGGGACTGGCCGTGGGGGCCGCGGCCACCACGCTGCTGCTGAGCGCCGTCGTGCTCGGTGGCGCGGAGGACGTCGGCCGGGCCGTGGCGGCCGAGCTCGGCCCCGCGCTGACCGACGGCATCCGCGAGGGGATGGTCGAGGGCTCGCGGGCCCAGATGGAGGACGTGGGCGGCTACGTGGACGAGGAGATGGGCGGCTGGTACGCCGGCTCGCCGGGCGGGGCCGTCGAGCAGTTCCCGGCGGTGGAGCCCGGTGACCTCGGGCCGGACCCGACCCTCGACGCCTACGCGGAGGGCTGCTTCGGAGGGGAGCTGCAGGCCTGCGACGACCTGATGTACGAGTCGCCGCCGCTGTCGGCCTACGAGGAGTACGCGAGCACCTGCGGTGGCCGGGTCAAGGCCTACACGGTGATGGCCTGCACCGAGCTGGAGTGAACCGGGGTCCCGTGCCCCGGGTGGGCGTCCCGGGCACGGGAAGTCGGTAGCGTCACCCGATGTGAGCGACGACGCCGGCGCCCCGGTCCTCCGCGCCTCGGATGCCGAGCGCGAGGCCGTGGTCGCCCAGTTGCAGGCGGCCGTGGGTGAGGGCCGGCTGGACCTCGACGAGTTCGCCCAGCGGGCCGAGTCGGCCTACGCCGCGGTCACGCGGGCCGAGCTGGACGTGCTGGTCGCCGACCTACCGGGGGGCGCCCCGGCACCGGTCGAGATCGTCGGGCGGCGGACACCGGAGGAGGTCAGCAGCGTCTTCGGCGACGTCGTGCTGGCCGTGACGGCGACGCCGCCGCAGCGGGCGAGCTCCGTGTTCGGCGACGTCCGGATCGACCTGCGCGGCCTGCGCACCGGCGAGGAGCGGCTCGACCTGCACGTGAGCACGGTGTTCGGAACCGTCGACGTCATCGTCGCCGAGGGCGTGGAGGCCGAGCTGATGGGGCGCACGGTGTTCGGCGACCGCAGGGTCGAGCTGGCGCCCGTGGCCCGGCTGGCGGGCACGCCGGTGGTGGTGGTCCACGCCCGCACGATCTTCGGCGACCTGCGGCTGCGCAGCCTGGCACCGGGCGAGCACCCCAGCCGCTGGCGCGCGCTCATGGACCGGCTGGCCCAGCGCCACCTGCCGTGACACTGCGATCCTCCGGATCGCACCGCGGCCAGGTGCCGTCCTCCCGGTCGCGCTGAGCCGCCGCGTCACACCTGCGCGGAGCCCTCCGGGCCCCACTCGGCGTGCCCCCTCCCGAGGCTCACGGCTCCCGGTCGAAGGGCACGGCGGAGTAGGCCCGCAGCTTCTCCAGCGAGTGCAGGCTGTCGATCGAGCGGATGGTGCCCGACCGGGAGCGCATGACCAGCGACTGGGTGGTGCAGCCACCGGCGCTGTAGCGCACGCCGCGCAGCAGTTCGCCGTCGGTGATGCCGGTGGCCACGAAGAACACGTCGCCGCGCACCAGGTCGTCGATGTGCAGGACGCGGTCGAGGTCGTGCCCGGCGTCGAGCGCCTTCTGCCGCTCGTCGTCGTCCTTGGGCCACAGCCGGCCCTGGAGCGCGCCGCCCATGCACTTGAGCGCGCAGGCGGTGATGATCCCCTCGGGCGTGCCGCCGATGCCGAGCAGCAGGTCCACCCCGGTGCCCTCGCGGGCGGCGGCGATCGCGCCGGCGACGTCGCCGTCGGTGATGAACTTGATCCGCGCCCCGGCCTCGCGCACCTCGTGCACCAGCTGCTCGTGCCGCGGTCGGTCGAGGATGCAGACGGTCACGTCACCGACGGAGCTGCGCTTGGCCTTCGCGATGCGGCGGATGTTCTCGGCGACCGGCGCGGTGATGTCCACGACGTCGGCCGCGGCCGGGCCGGTGGCCAGCTTCTCCATGTAGAAGACCGCCGACGGGTCGTACATGGCGCCCCGCTCGGCGACGGCCATGACGGCGATCGCGTTGGGCATGCCCTTGGCCATGAGGGTGGTGCCGTCGATCGGGTCGACGGCGACGTCGCACTCCGGCCCCTGCCCGTCCCCGACCTGCTCGCCGTTGTAGAGCATCGGCGCCTCGTCCTTCTCGCCCTCGCCGATCACGACGACGCCCTTCATGCTCACCGTGCCGATGAGCGCGCGCATCGCGTCGACGGCGGCACCGTCACCGCCGATCTTGTCGCCGCGGCCCACCCACCGGCCGGCCGCCATGGCGGCGGCCTCGGTGACCCGCACGAGCTCGAGGGCCAGGTTGCGGTCGGGCGCCGGGCGGTCGGTGCTGAACGGGAGCCCGGAGGCCGGGGGAACGGGGCCGTCGGGGAAGGGGAGCGACACAGGACCTCCTGGGCAGGGCCCCTCCCACGTCCCCTCGCGTGCGCGGGGACGCCTCGGAGCGGGCGGTGGGCGACCCTGCGACCGGCCGCTCCGGCAGGACCGGTTCGACAGGAGGCCGCACGGGCGCTGGGCGGCGGTGGGGGAGAGCTCACCTGCGATCCTAGGGGCATGACCGGATCCGGCCCGACGAGCCAGCGTCCCCAGCACCCCGACGACGTGGCCGGGCCCGGGGTCGAGGTCCCGCCGCCGCCGGCGTCCGCCGCCGAGCGGGCCAACCGGATGAGCGCGGCGAACATGCTCCGCTCACTGCTCCCGCTCGTCGTGATCTGCCTGCTGATCGTGGCCTGGCAGGCGTTCCGCAACAACCCGGACGACCCGGTGCGCGAGATCGACCCCACGAGCACGCTGCGGCTGGCCGAGGCGGAGTCGGACTACGCCCTGCTGGTGCCCTCGCTCGGTGAGGGCTACCGCCCGACGAGCGTGCGCACCGACGCCGGCACCGGCCCCGAGGGGGCGCCGGTCACCGTGCAACTGGGGTACGTGACGCCGGCGGGTGACTACGCCGGATACGTGGTGAGCGACGACGCGGACGCCGATGCCGTCGACGCCGTGCTCGACGGCGCGATGGAGGACGGCGGGGTGGAGATCGACGGCGAGCGGTGGACCCGGTCGACGACGCAGCGGGGCGAGACCGCGTTCTCGCGGATCGCCGACGGTGTCACGCTGGTCGTCACCGGCTCGGCCGCGGACGACGAGCTCCGCGCGGTGGCCGCGGCGGTCGCCCCCTTCCAGGGCTGATCGACGAGGGTCCGCGGCGTCGCGGCGCAGGTCACGAGAGGGTGACGCCCCGGTGCGTCGCGGGCCGGGACGGCCCGCAGGGGCGACGCTGTCGGGCATCAGCCAGCTGACCCGACCGCCCACGAGGAGATCCCGGATGCCGCCACGCGAGGAGTGCCCCCGCAGTGATCACCGGGCCCCGGCCGAGGGTGGGTCGTGCGCCTGCGGCATGGTCACGCGGATCCCGGCCGCCCCCGCCGGGGTGGACGTGCGGGACGTGCTGGCCCGCTGCCTCGACGAGGGGGCGCCGGAACCGCCCGTGCTCCAGCAGCGGGTCGACCGGGTGCTGGCGGCCTTCGCCGAGGCCGGGCTCGTGATCGCCCCGGACGCCGGCGTGCGTTCTCCCGCCTGAGCTCCTCGGCCGCGGGCTGCTGCGACCGTGCGCGCCGGCCGAGGGACCCCTCAGCCCTCCTCGCCGGGCACGGCGGCGGCCAGGCGCTCGCGGGCCCGGTCGAGCCAGTGCTGGCAGACCCGGGCCAGCTCCTCCCCGCGCTCCCAGAGGTTCAGCGACTCCTCGAGCGTCAGGCCGCCGGCCTCCAGTCGCCGCACGACGTCGGCCAGTTCCTCCCGGGCCTGCTCGTAGGTGGTCGTCGGCTCGGGGGTGCGCTCGTCGGCGCTCATGCGGGCTCCTCCTGGACGGTGGTGGCTTCGGTGCCGGGCGGGGTGGTCGCGCTCCGGTCGACGCGGACGGGGAGCCGGCCGCCGGCGACCCGCACCCGCAGCAGCTCGCCGTCGGCCACGTCGCCGGGGTCGCGCACCAGCGCGCCGTCGGCCCGCTGCACGACGGCGTAGCCGCGCTCCAGCGTCGCGGCCGGGGAGAGGGCGGCCACCCGCGCCCGCGCGTGCTCCAGGTCGCGCTCCGCCGCCTCGACGCGGTGGGTGAGCGTCCGGCGGGCGCGGGTGCGCAGGCCGTCGACGTCCTCCTCCCGGCCGTGCAGCAGCCGGTCGGGGGAGGCGAGCACCGGCCGGGTGCGCACCGACTCCAGCCAGCGTTCCTGCTGCTCCAGCCGCGCGGCGACCAGGTGCCGGGCGCGGGCGCGCAGCCCGTCGACCAGCCGCCGCTGCTCGCCGATCTCCGGCACGATCCGGTGGGCGGCATCGGTGGGGGTGGCGGCCCGGACGTCGGCGGCGTGGTCGACGAGCGTCGTGTCGGTCTCGTGGCCGACGGCGGTGACGACCGGGGTGCGGCAACCGGCGACGGCGCGCACCAGGCCCTCGTCGGAGAAGGGCAGCAGATCCTCCACCGAGCCGCCGCCGCGGGCGACCACGATGACCTCCACGGCCGGGTCGGCGTCCAGCTTCCGCAGCCCCTCGATGACGTTCCCGGCCGCCTGCGGCCCCTGGACGACGCAGTGGTGCAGCGCGAAGCGCACCGCGGGCCACCGCCGGCGGGCGGTCACCAGCACGTCCCGCTCGGCGGCGCTGTCCCGGCCGGTGATGAGCCCCACGACGCCGGGTGCGAAGGGCAGCGGCCGCTTCCGGGCCGCGTCGAACAGGCCCTCGGCGGCCAGCAGCCGGCGGATCCGCTCGATGCGGGCGAGCAGTTCACCCAGGCCGACGGCGCGGATCTCGGTGGCCCGCAGGGAGAAGGACCCGCGGGCGACGTAGTAGTCGGGCCGGGCCCGCACGATGACGCGGGCGCCCTCGGTGAGCTCGAGGCCGGGGCGTTCGGCCACCTCGCGGTGGCAGGTGACCGGCACCGACAGGTCGGCCGCCGGGTCGCGCAGGGTGAGGAACACGGTGGCCGCGCCGCCCCGCCGCGACAGCTGGGCGACCTGACCCTCGACCCAGACCTCGCCCAGCCGGCCGATCCAGTCGGCCACCTTGCGAGCCACCGTGCGGACCGGCCACGGTGACTCGGGGGAGGACGGGGCGGTCATGGCCCGAGGGTGTCAGACGGCACGGACACCCCCGGGGCTGCCCCCGCGCCGGTCGCGACGGGGGCGAACTCCTCCCTCAGGTGCCCCGCGGGGCCAGCGGGCTGGACTCGACCGCCTGCTCCTCGAGCTTCTCCAGCCGGTTGCGCAGCATCCGCAGGTACGGCTCGCGCGCGCGGGTGGCCTGCTCGTAGGCCAGCAGGTCCGAGACGGTGGTGAGCTGGTAGCCGCGGAGGCGGCCGCGCAGCTGGGCGATCGAGAAGCTGTCGTAGCCGTCGACGGGTGCCGCCCCGGCGGCCTGGGCGCCGGACAGCTCGCTGCCGCCCTGGGGGTCGTCGGTCGGGGCGGCGGAGCCCTCCCCGACGGCGTCGACGGCCGCCCCCTCGGTGATCGCGGCATCGGTCTCGGTGGTGTCGGTGCCGCCCACGTCGGTGCGCACACCGGTGGCCGCGGCGACCGGGCTGCCGCTCTCGTCGACGGCGACGTCCGGGCCGGCGTTCGTGCCCGTCGCGGCCGTGGCGGTGCCGTCGGTGGCCGCGACCGTCTCGTCGGTGCCGGCGCCTTCCTGCGGCTCCTCGACGGCGGCGATGCCCTCGTCGGTGACCGCCGCGTCGACGGTCGTCACCTCGCCGTCGGCGGTGAGCACGTCGACGCTCTCGCCACCGGCGGGCTCCTCGGCAGCTGCCGCCGGCGCGGGCTCGGACTCCAGCAGCGCCCGCTCCAGGGCGCCGGCGTCCTCGGTGACCACCGCGTCGTCGGAGGCGAGCGCGTCCGCGGGGCCCTGGTCGAGCGGGTCGGTGTCGGGCACCGCGGGGACGACCTCGTCGATGGCGAGCTCGTCGAGCACCTCGTCGGTGCTCGGCGCCTTCTCCGCCGGCAGGTCCGTGAGGCTCTGCTGGGCCTCGTCCGCGCCGTCGGCGAGCTCCTCGAGACCCTCGGCGAGGTCCTCCACCAACTCCTCGCCGAGGTCGTCGATCGCGGCGACCACCGCGTCGGCGGCGGGGTCGTCGGGGAGGTCGGCCACCTCCTCGTCGGTGATCGTGCCGCCGTCGGCGACCCGGTCGAAGGCGGAGCCGCGGTAGCCGGTGGCCGGCTCCACGTCGTCGTCGAAGGTCGCCAACCCCGGCTCGGCGTCGCCGCGCAGCCCGACCAGCAGCTCGTCGCCGCGGGCGACGAACCCGGCGTAGGTCTGCTGCACCTTCATCGCGTGCTGCATCGCCATGCCGATGAGGCGCACGGGCAGACCGGGCAGGGTCTCGGGCAGCTTCCGGGTCTCGTCCAGCACGGTGGCCGCCAGACCGGCGGCGGCGCGGACGACCTCGGGGATCTCACGGGACATGCGCACAGCGTGCCCCAGAACCACCCCTGCGACACACCCGACCAGCATCGATGCGCCCGCCGGGGGGATGTGCCTGGTCACATCCGTGTCCCGCGCCACCCGCGGCCGCCGTCCGGGTCGTCCCGGCCCACCTACCATGGGTGCATGGCTGATCAGCGCGGACGTGTCCTGCTGGCCGATCCCCGGGGCTACTGCGCCGGCGTGGACCGGGCGGTGGTCGCCGTCGAGCGCGCCCTGGAGATCCACGGCGCGCCGGTGTACGTCCGGAAGCAGATCGTCCACAACAAGCACGTCGTCGCCACGCTGGAGCGGCGCGGCGCGATCTTCGTGGAGGAGACCGACGAGGTGCCCGAGGGCTCGGTCGTCGTCTTCAGCGCGCACGGCGTCTCGCCGGCGGTGCACCAGGAGGCGGCCGACCGGCAGCTGCGCACCATCGACGCCACCTGCCCGCTGGTCACCAAGGTGCACCAGGAGGCCAAGCGGTTCGCCCGCGACGACTTCGACATCCTGCTGATCGGCCACCGCGGTCACGAGGAGGTCGAGGGGACCTCCGGTGAGGCGCCCGCGCACATCCAGCTCGTCGACGGGCCCGAGGACGTCGCCAACGTCCAGGTGCGCGACCCGGAGAAGGTCGTGTGGCTGTCCCAGACCACGCTCTCGGTCGACGAGACACTGGCCACCGTCGACCAGCTGAAGAACCGGTTCCCGGGGCTGCAGTCGCCGCCGAGCGACGACATCTGCTACGCCACGCAGAACCGGCAGCAGGCCGTGAAGCAGATGGCCGGCGAGTGCGACCTCGTGCTCGTGGTGGGGTCGACGAACTCGTCGAACTCCGTGCGGCTGGTGGAGGTCGCGCTGGAGGCCGGGGCCCGCGCCAGCTACCTCGTCGACTACGCCGCGGAGATCGACGAGGCGTGGCTGGAGGGCGTCGGCACCGTCGGCGTCACCAGCGGTGCGTCGGTGCCGGAGATCCTGGTGAGCGAGGTGCTGGACTGGCTCGCCGCCCGCGGTTACCCCGACGTGGAGACGGTGAAGGCCGCCGAGGAGCGGCTGGTGTTCGCGCTGCCGCACGAGCTGCGCCGGGCCGAGAAGGCGAAGCTGGACACCGCCGACTGATCCCTGACGACGAAGCCCCGGTCCGCGCGAGCTGCACGGACCGGGGCTTCGTCGTGCAGCGGTCGGTCAGCGGCGGGTGACCAGCCGCACGACGCCCAGCAGGAGGGCGATCGCGGTCGCGACGGCCATCGTCGGGAACCCGCGGACCAGCAGGGTGGCCACGGTGGGCAGATTCAGCGTCGCCGAGGGGGCGAGGACGATGTTCACGAGCGCGACCAGGGTGAAGACCAGCGGCGGCGCGACCATGACGGTCAGCAGGTCCCGGCGCCGGACGAGCAGGGTGGCCGCCGAGACCCCGATCGCCAGCGCGACCAGCGTGATCAGGCCCAGGCCGATGCCGAAGAAGGAGTCGACCGCACCGCCGGCGAGGGTCAGCAGGAAGATGCCGAGCACGGCGAGAGAGCCGCGCAGCCGGCTCTCCGGCGCGGCGGCGGGCGACGCCGTCCGCGCACGGCCGCGCTCCTGCGCGGGGCGCCCGGCGCTCGGCCGCGGCGGGCCGGGCTCGCGACGGCGGGGCCCGGCCGGCTGCGGCCGGTCGTCCGCGTACTCGCGCTCGGCCGCGCGCAGGCGCTCCCCGGCGCGTCCGGGCGCGGGCGCGCCGGCTCGGGACGGGCGTGCGGGGCGGGCCGGGCGTTCGCTGCTGACGGGGGGACGCGGTGCGCGTGCGGGGTACGGCCGATCGGGCCGTCCTCCGCTCTGCCATGCGCCCGCCGTGCTCGATGTGGCCATGGCGCACCTCCGTCCCGCTCCCGTGGACGACCCGGCGGGTCGACCTCCGGGGCAACGGTAGCGACCCGAGCTGGCAGTTCGTGGGAGGAGGCCCCCGCGTCGCAGGCATCCCGTGGTGGCCCAGTAGCGCAGGGTGATGGCTGTGACGGACGGGGTGGACGAGCCCGTCCGCCGGGCCGGTCCGGCGCCCGCGTCAGCCCGACGTGCCGTCGCGCTCCTCGACTCCGGTGGGCTCCAGCCGCCCGAGGTCGTCGGTCGGCCGCAGCGTGCGGATGGTCGCCTCGACCGGGGCCGGTTCCGGCACGGGGGACTCCGCGATCCCCAGGTCGTCGAACCGTCGCGCGGCGGTCAGCACCGAGCGTTCGTAGGAGCCGACCGTCTCGTTGTACCGGGTGAGCGTGGTCGACAGCGCCGAGCCCAGACGGGTGAGGTGCCCGGAGAGCGTGCTGAGGCGGGCGTGCAGTCGCCGGCCCACCTCGAGCACCTGGTCGGCGTCGCGGGCCAGCCGCTCCTGGCGCCAGGAGTAGGCGACGGTGCGCAGCAGGGCCAGCAGGGTGCTCGGCGTCGCGAGCACCACGTCGCGGGCGAAGCCGTACTCGAGCAGGCCGGGCTCGGCCTCCAGCGCCGTCGTCAGGAACCCGTCGGAGGGCACGAACAGGACGGTGAAGGGGGCCGCCGGCCGGAAGGCGGTGGGGTACCGGCGGGCGGCCAGCTGGTCGACGTGGGTGCGCAGCTGCCGGGCGTGGGCCATCACCCGCTGGGCGCGGACGTCGCGGTCCTCGGCCTGCACCGCCTCGATGTAGCCGGTGAACGGGACCTTGGCGTCGACCACGACCTGCCGGCCGTCGGCCAGCGTGACGACGAGGTCGGGGCGGACGCCGGCGCCCTCGTCGTTGGTGCCGGCCGGCTGCTCGACGAAGTCGCAGTGGTCGAGCAGGCCGGCCACCTCGACGACCCGCCGCAGCTGCACCTCGCCCCAGCGGCCCCGGACGTGCGGTGTGCGGAGCGCGGTGACGAGCGCAGCGGTCTCGTGCCGGAGCTGCGCCGACGCCTGGCCGACGGTGCCCATCTGCTCGCGCAGCTCCCCGTGCGCGGTGGCGCGGGCGCGCTCCATGCCGGCCAGCAGCCGGTGGAGGTGGTCGAGCGACTCGTGCACCGGATCCAGGCCCGTGTCCGCCGGCCGGCGGCGGGCGAGCAGGGTGACGACGGTCAGCGTGATCGCGGCGCCGAGGAGCGCGCCCAGGAGGAGCCCGAGGAAGAGGGAAGCGGCGTCCATGGGCGTGACCCTGCCGGAGGGGTCCGACAGTTCCGGCGAGGTGCTGGAACGGCCGCCCTTCAGGGGCCCGCGCCGAGCGTGCGAGGCGTGGGGGGAAGGGCGGCCCTCTCGTCAGCCGGCGGGCACGCCGGCGTGCGCCGCCTCGTGGTCGAGCAGCCAGCGCTTGACCGGCGTCCCCCAGCGGAAGCCGCCCATCCCGCCGCCGGAGCCCAGCACCCGGTGGCAGGGCACGAACAGGGCCGCCGCGTTGCGGGCGCAGGCGTTCGCCGCCGCGCGCACCGCCGCGGGACGGCCGCACCGGGCGGCGAAGGCCGCGTAGGTGTCGGGGGACCCGGCCGGCACGGTGCGCAGCACGTCCCAGGCCTCCTGCAGGAACGGTCCGGAGCGCTGCCGCACCGCGACGGCGTCGATCGCGCCGACCCGGCCGTCGTGGAACTCCTCGACGGCGTCGAGCACGCGCAGGCGGGGAGCCCGCTCGCTGGACACCGGACGGAGGGACGGGTGCACCACGGCCAGCAGATCGGCCACCTCGGCGGTCCAGCCGCTGGCGAGCACGACCTCCCGGCCGTCGGGGTCGGTGTCCACCACGACGGTGAACGCGCCGGGTGCGGTGGCGACGGTGGCGTGCCGGGTGCGGGTCGGGACGGTCATCAGGCGCTCCTCGGGAGGGCGGGTGTGCGGGTGAACAGGGCGGGCGCGGCGAGCGCCCACAGGTGCATCACGGCGTAGGAGCGCCACGGGCGCCAGCGGGTGGCGGCCTCGAGGTCGGAGCTGCCGAGCGCGGCGAGCGACCGGCGCAGCGCGAGGTCGCCGGGCAGCCACACGTCGGGATCGGCGAGGCCGCGCAGGGCGACGAGGGCCGCTGTCCAGGGGCCGATGCCCGGGACGGCGAGCAGCTGCCGGCCGGCCGCCTCCCGGTCGGCGCCGGGGTCGAGGGCGATGTCGCCCCGGTCCAGCGCGGAGGCCAGCGCGGTCACCGTGCGGCGCCGCGCGCCGGTCAGCCCCACCGTGCCGAGGTCGGCGTCGGCGAGCGCGGCGGCCCGGGGGAAGGCGTGGGTGAGCGAGCCGACCGGCTCGGCCAGCGGTGCGCCGGCGGCCAGCAGCCGCGCGGTGAGCGTCCGTGCGCCCGCGACCGACACCTGCTGCCCGAGCACCGCGCGGATCGCCAGCTCCTCGGCGTCGGGCGACGCGGGCACCCGCCGCCCGGGGGCGGCGGCGACCAGCGTGGCCAGCGCGGCGTCGCCCCCCAGGGCCTCGTCGACGGCGGCCGGGTCCGCGTCCAGGTCGAGCATCCGCCGGCACCGGGTCACCGCGGCGCCGAGGTCGCGGAGCTCGGTCAGCCGCAGTCGTGCGGTCACCGCGGCGCTGCCGTCGGCCGCCGGGGACAGCCGGACCACCGCCGGGCCGTGCGGCAGGTCGAGCACCCGCGAGAAGGTGCTCCCGTCCCACTCCTCGAGCCCGGGGACGGCGTGCGCGCCCAGGAAGAGCAAGACCTCCTCGGCGGCGTACGGTGCCCGGGCGGCCAGCCGCAGCGTCAGCCAGCCGGGGTGCCCGGCCGCGGCGCCCCGCCGGGCGCGGCGCAGCTCGGTCGGGGTGGTGGCGAACACCTCGCGCACCGTGTCGTTGAACTGGCGCACGCTGGCGAACCCGGCCGCGAACGCGATGTCGGTCACCGGGAGCCCGGTGGTCTCCAGCAGCACCCGGGCGGTCTGCGCGCGCCGGGCGCGGGCCAGGGCGAGCGCGCCGACGCCGAGCTCCCCGACGAGCAGCCGGTGCAGCTGCCGCTCGGAGTACCCCAGCCGGGCGGCCAGGCCCGGCACCCCGGAGCGCTCCACCTCGCCGTCGGCGATCAGGCGCATGGCCCGCGCGACGACGTCGGCGCGCACGTCCCACTCGGGGGATCCGGGGACGGCGTCGGGACGGCACCGCCGGCACGCCCGGTAGCCGGCCCCCTGCGCGGCGGCCGCCGTGGAGAAGAAGGTGGCGTTGCGGAGGAGCGGCGTGCGGGCCGGGCACGAGGGGCGGCAGTAGATGCCGGTGGTGCGCACCGCGGTGACGAACCACCCGTCGAAGCGCGCGTCCCGGCCGGCGACGGCGCGGTAGCAGCGTTCGTGGTCCAGGAGCTCGCTCACGTCGTCGAGCATGCCAGTGCGAGGTGGTGGCTCCTGGCGGATTTCGGACGCCGCCGTGGGCCGGTGGGGGCTGGCGGCCCGTCCACCGGTCGGTGGACACCGGATCAGCGCTCCGGTCGTTCTCCCGGGGCGGCTCTGCGGCGATGCTGGCTGCATGACGACGACCCATGGGGCGCCCGCCGCGGCGGGTGCGGCGTCCGACCACCGACCGGCCGTGCGGGTGCGCGGCCTGGTCAAGCGGTACGGCGGGCGGGCCGTCGTGGACGGCGTCGACCTCGACGTGCGGCGGGGTGAGGTCTTCGCGCTCCTGGGCCCGAACGGGGCCGGCAAGACCACGACGGTCGAGATCCTGGCCGGGCTCCGGCGGCGGGACGGCGGATCGCTCGAGGTGCTGGGGGAGGACCCGGCCGGTGCCGACCGGCGCTGGCGGGACCGCATCGGCGTCGTCGGGCAGAGCACCGGCACCGGCGACGCGCTCACCGTGCGGGAGACCGTCGACCACTACGCGCACTACCACGCGACCCCCCAGGACAGTGCCGAGCTGCTCGCCGCCGTCGGCCTGGAGGGGACGGCGCGCACGCGCGTCGAGCGGCTCTCCGGCGGGCAGCGGCGCCGGCTGGAGGTGGCACTGGGCGTGCAGGGGCGCCCGGAGCTGCTCTTCCTCGACGAGCCCACGACCGGGCTGGACCCGGCCGCCCGCCGGCAGTTCTGGACGCTGATCGAGGGGCTGCGCGACCGCGGCACCACCGTCCTGCTGACCACCCACTACCTCGACGAGGCCGCGCACCTGGCCGACCGCGTCGGCGTGATCGCGGCGGGCCGGCTGGTGGAGGTCGCCACGCCGGGCGCCCTCGGGGCCGGGCTGCGGCAGGAGGCCACCGTGCGCTGGACCGAGGACGGCGCCGTCCGGGAGGTCGTCACGCGCGAGCCGTCCGCCGTCCTGCGCGACCTGCTGGCCGCGACCCCCACCGGGGAGATCCCCGACCTCACCGTGACCCGCCCCGGCCTGGAGGACGTCTACCTCCGGCTCGTCTCCGAGGGAGCCTCCCGATGACCGATCTGCTGCCCTCCCCGCCGGCGGCCACCCGCCGCCCGGCGCCGCCGAGCGCCCTCACGATCGGGTGGGCCAGGGTCGCCCTGGAGCTGCGGCTGTTCGTCCGCGACCCGGGCCAGCTGGTCTTCTCGTTCGCCTACCCGGTCGTGATGCTGGTGATCTTCGGGTCGATCTTCGGCGACCGGGACGTGGCGCCGGGGGTGGACTTCCGGCAGTACTTCCTGGCCGGGATCGCCGCGACGGGGATCATGCTCACCAGCTTCCAGGCCGTCGGCCTCGCGATCACCGAGGAGCGCGACCGGGGCGACCTGGTGCGGCTGCAGACGCTGGGCACCCCGCCGCTGGCGTACGGGATCGGCAAGGCCGGTCAGGTGGTGCTGACCACCGCCGTCCAGCTGACCGTGCTGCTGGTGGTGGCGGCGACGGTCTACGACGTGCCGATGCCCGGCGACGCCGGCCGCTGGCTGACCTTCGCCTGGGTGGCGGCGCTGGGCATCCTCGCCGGCACGGTCCTCGGCATCGCGGTGTCGTCGTTCGTCGGCAGCGCGCGGGCGGCCGGCACGGGCATCCCTGCGGTCGCGATCGTCCTGCAGTTCTTCTCCGGCGTCTTCTTCGTGTTCTCGGAGCTGCCGGGCTGGATGCAGCAGCTGGCCGCGGTCTTCCCGCTCAAGTGGATGACGCAGGGCATGCGCTCGGTCTTCCTGCCCGACGCGGCCGCGGCCGCCGAGCCCGCGGGCAGCTGGGAGCACGGGACCACTGCCGCGGTGCTGGCCGCATGGGTGATCATCGGCGTCGTGGTCTGCGCCCGCACCTTCCGCTGGCGGCGGAACGCCGGATGAGCCTCCGCAGCCGGCTCGGCGTCGCCTTCCTCCCCCCGGCGGAGGAGGAGGGCGGCGCCGAGCCGCTGTCCGAACGCGGGTGGCAGGCGACCGTCGTCGGGATGCACGTCATCTCGGCGGCGCTGTGGGCGCTGGCCGTGGCGACGGCGGTCGCCGACCACGACGGGAGCCGGCTGGTCGCCGTCCTGGCGGTGCTGGTGGCGTTCGCCCTGGCGTACCTGCTGGCCGGTGCGCCGGCGCTGACCGGCAGCGCACCCGTGCGCGCGGTCGGCTACCTCGCGGTCCTCGTCGCCGGGTTCTGCGCGCTCGGGTTCCTGGCGCCGGGGCTGTTCTTCCTGCTGTTCCTCGCCTACCCGCAGGTGTGGTTCGTGGTCCACGGCCGCATGACCGGGGTGGCGTGGACGGTGCTGCTGGCGGCCGCCACCGCGGTCGGCCCGCTGGTGCGCGCGGTCTCCGGAGAGCTCGCGCGCGAGGTGCTGCTGCAGACCTCCATCAGCCTGCTGTTCAGCCTGGCGCTGGGGTTGTGGGTCAGCCGGGTGCTGCACCAGAGCGCCCACCGCGCCGAGCTCATCGAGCAGCTCGAGCGCACCCGGGCGCAGCTGGCCCGGGCGGAGCACGAGCGCGGTGTGCTGGCCGAGCGGGAGCGGCTGGCGCAGGAGGTGCACGACACCCTCGCGCAGGGCTACACGAGCATCGTCGTCCTGGCGCAGACCGCGGCCGCGCAGCTCGCCGGTGACCCGGTGGCCGCACGCGAGCGCTTTTCCGGCCGGTGGCGCTGGACGGCTCGACCCTGGTCGAGGCGCTGGCGCGCCTGGCCGAGCGGTTCGGGCGGGAGACCGGCCTGCCCGTGCGCGTGGACACCTCCGCGCTGGACGGCGGGCTGGCGCTGCGCCGCGACGAGGAGGTCGTCCTGCTGCGCGGGGCGCAGGAGGCCCTGACCAACGTGCGGCGGCACGCGGCGGCGCGGGCGGTGGTGATCCGCGTGTCGGTGGTCGGCGGCGAGGGCGCGCGGCAGGTGTCGGTGCACGTGGAGGACGACGGGGTGGGTTTCGAACCGTCCCGCGCGCTGGGTGCGGGGCTGGAGGGGCTGCGCGACCGCGTCTCCTCCGTCGGTGGCGAGGTCGACGTGGTGTCGGCGCCCGGCGAGGGCACGCGGGTGACCGTGCGGGTGCCGGCCTCGTGAGCGGGGGTGCCGTGATCCGGGTGGTGGTGGTGGATGACCACCCCGTGGTCCGGGGCGGCCTGGTCGGGTGGCTCGACGCGCAACCCGACCTCGACGTGGTCGGGGAGGCGGGCGACGGGGCCGAGGCGTTGGTGCGGGTGGCCGAGCTGGAGCCGGACGTCGTCCTCATGGACCTGCGCATGCCCCGGATGGACGGCGTCGCCGCGACCGTCCGGATCGGGGTGGAGCATCCCGCGGTGCGGGTGCTGGTGCTCACGACCTACGACACCGACGCCGACATCGTGCGCGCGGTCGAGGCCGGGGCGACCGGCTACCTGCTCAAGGACACCCCGCTGCCGCAGCTGGCCGACGCCGTACGGGCCGCGGCCCGCGGGGAGACCGTGCTGGCGCCGCCGGTCGCCGCGCGGCTGGTCTCGCGGCTGCGGGCCCCGGCCGCCGAGGCGCCGACCGCTCGGGAGCTGGAGGTGCTCGCGGGTGTGGCGCGGGGGCTGACGAACGCCGAGATCGGCCGGCAGCTGTTCATCGGCGAGGCGACGGTGAAGACGCACCTGCTGCGGGTCTTCGCGAAGCTCGGGGTGGACGACCGGACCCGGGCGGTGCTGGTGGCGGTCGAGCGCGGGTTGCTGCCGTCCCCGGGACGGTGACCGCGTGCTCGTCCAGGGCTTCCGCTGATCTGTGGATTCGCCGCTGACCTGGGGATTCGTGCTGCGCGGTGGCGTCGTCGGCGGTTGTATTCGCACATGTTTTCGACAGGTGGGTCCGATGCGCTGGGCCGGCTGGCCGCGGCGCTGGACGACCTCCACCGGAGAACCCGAACGGGCACGAACCGGCTGATCCGGGGCGGACTGGTGTCGATCACCGGCTGCCGTCCCACGCGTGCGCTCGCATCACCGGAGGCGCGGCACCGCGCCACGGTCCGGGGAGGGCGGTCGGGGTGCCGGGATGTCCCCGACGGGCGCTGCCTCCTGGGCGTGGCCGGGGCGCGGCGCAGGAACGGCCGGCCGGCCGAAGTGCCAGCCCTGCCCGTTGTCGACGCCGAGCGACCGGAGCATCTCCGCCTCGGCTGCCGTCTCGACGCCCTCGGCGACGACGCGGGCCCGCAACCCCCGGGCGAAGTCGACCAGCGAGCGCACCAGGACGCTGCGCACGGGATCGGTGTCCAGTCCGCTGACGATGCTGCGGTCGAGCTTGATGACGTCGGGGGAGGTCACGACGATGTGCCGGAGCGAGGAGAAGCCGGCACCGACGTCGTCGATGGCCAGACGCAGGCCGCCCGCCCGGAGCGGAGCGAGGGTCGCGGTCAGCGCGTCGTAGTCGTCGACGGGGTCGTGCTCGGAGAGCTCGAGCAGGATGCGGTCCAGGGGGAGCTCCGCGAGGAGCGCCGCGCACGACGGCGTCAGCAGCGTGCCCGGGGAGACGTTCATGGCGACGTAGCCGTCGACGGAGTCCAGGTGGTCGGCGGCGCGGCGCAGCGCGAGGAGCTCCAGTGCGTCACCCAGCCCGACGCTGTGCGCGTCGGCGAACACGACGTCGGGAGTCTGCTGCCACCCGGCGGGGAACCGGCTCAGCGCCTCCGCACCCACCTGGGCGCCGGTGGCGAGGTCGACGATCGGCTGCAGCGCCACGACCGGACCGCCGTCGGCCATCAGGGGGCCCAGCCGGCGCTCGATCCCCGTCCGCCGGTGCTCCTCCCTGACCTGCGGTTCGATGATGACCGAGGCGGCGGATGCGAGGACGTCCATCAGCGCCTCGTCCCGCTTCGTGAGGTCCTTGTCGGAGGTCAGCCCCGCGGCGCAGAAGGTGCCGTAGAGAGTGCCGTCGGAGAGCGTCACCGGCACCGAGACGTAGCTGCGGATGCGCGGCAGGCGCGCGGCCGGGAGCTTCATCGCCTCGGGGAACTGCTTGAGGTCAGGGATGACCGCGGGCAGCCTGCGGTCGAGGATCGCCTGGCACAGCGACGTCTCCTGGACCTGGGTGGCGCCCTCCTGGAAGAGGAAGGGCACCGAGGACTCCACCACGTCCAGGTGCTGGGAGGTGCCGTCGAGCCGGGAGAGGAACGCGACGGAGAGGTGCAGCGACTTCTTCGCCGTCCGCAGCAGGTCGGCGATCTGCTGCTCGGCGTCCGTACGGTGCTTGCCCACGCTGCATCCCTTCGACCGGTCCACCTCGGGGTCGGTCGATGCGGAAGCGGTCTGGAGCAGTCACCTACCCGGACGGGGGAGGCGCAGCCGGGGCGGCGCCGACGCGGCCTCCCCCGAGGATCAGGCGAGGGAGGCGGTGAAGGTCACGCTGTCGTCGGTGACCGTGGTGCACTCCAGAACCAGGGGCCCGGCGTTGGTGCTCTGGCCCTCGGTGCAGGAGACCTCCTGGTCGCCCACGCTGAAGCTCGCCTCGCCGTCCTGCACCCCGTCGAAGGAGAGGGTGGTGCCGAGCACCTCGACCGACCGGCTGTCGGCGCCCAGCGTCACCGAGCAGGAGTCCCCCGAGCAGTCGACGGCGTCCCCCAACGCGTTGGCGGCCGAGCTCGCCGACGTCGCCGCCGCGTCGGTGTCCTCGAGGACGGAGGAGCCGGTGTTCGCCTCGTCGCCCGTGCACCCGGCCAGCGGGAACAGCAGGAGCGCGCCCCCGACGAGCACTCCACGGACGGTCCTGCGCCTGTGTGCGATGGCCATGAGCCGAGGCTAGATCGGCCGCATCCGGGCCGCTGAGCCATGCAGCGATCGTCATCTGACCGTGACCTGTGTCACAAAACGGACATCACGGGGTGAGGACGATCCCCGACCCCCGGGCCTCCACGGTGACGTGGTCCTCACCGGTCTCGACGTCGGTCAGCGTCTGGCCGAACGGCAGCGGGTCCATGGGGACGACGACGGTGAACCGTTGCCGGAGCAGCAGCCTGCTCGCGCCGTCGAGGAAGGTGCGGGTGTCGACCTGGGTGGGCTGGACGGCGAGGTCCCCGCCTTCGGCGTCGACCACCGCGCGGGCCGAGGCGGACAGCCGGCGACCGAGGACCTCGACGGAGCCGGTCAGCAGGACCTCCCCGTCCGGTGCACCGTCGATGCGCAGCGCACGGCCGGTGGCGTCGAGGTAGGTGTTCAGGTCGTCGTAGCGCAGCGTGGCCACCTGGCGGGTCTGCTCGATGTGGACGATGTCCACGTCCTGGGTGAGGACGTCGTGGAACGGGACGTGGACGCCGGTCAGGTCGGCGCGGATGCGTTCGATGCGCAGGGGGCCGGCGCGCAGGTCGCCGAGGACGATCTCCACCCGCTCGTAGCGGCCGGAGATCACCTGCAGCAGGAAGAAGGTCCCGTGGACGTCCACCTCCGGCCGGTCGAAGACACCGGTGGCGATCTGGATGTTGCGGGCCAGGACCGTCTCCGCCGCCCAGCGGGCCAGCCGGTCGGCGCCCCACAGCACCAGGACGACGCCGACGGCCACGCTCGCCGCCAGCAGCAGGGTCGACCTGCGGGGGCCGCGTCCGGCCTGTCGTTCCGTCGCGGTGCTCATCGCCCGGTGGCCTCCAGGGTCGGCCCGGCCACCCGCCGGCCGCTCGGGGAACGGGCCGCTGTCTCGGCGGTGTCCCGCAACTCCTCGCGGGGGACGGCCTCGGTGCGGATCCGGCGGCTCGGCCAGCTGGCCGAACGGCCCAGGAGCGTGAGCAGCGCGGGGGTGAGCACCGGGCGGACAAGGAAGGTGTCGATCAGCAGCCCCACGCTCATCGTGAAGGCCACCTGCCGGAAGGTGTCCAGCGGGATGATCGCCACCATCGCGAACGTCGTCGCGAGGATCACCCCGGCGGCGCTGATCGCCCGCGCGGTGGCGGGCATGGCCAGCGCGATGGCCTTGCTCAGCGGCAACCGGTTCGCGGCCTCCCAGATGGAGCCCACCGCGAAGACGTTGTAGTCCGAGCCGAGCGCCAGCAGCAGCACGGCGGTGGCGAAGGGCACGTAGAAGGTCAGCCCCGGGTCGTCGAGCCACCCCTGGAAGACCAGCACGGTCAGGCCCACGGCCGCGGCGACGCTCAGGGCGCTGGTGAAGAGCAGGGCGATCGGGGCCACCAGCGCCCGCAGGTAGAGGACCAGCACGAGCAGTTCCACGGCCAGGGCCGCCAGCAGCGTGTACCGGAGGTTGTCCCGCGTGATCTGGGCGAGCTCGGCGGCGATCGCGGTCTGGCCGGTGACCAGCACGTCGGTGTCCCCGAGGCCGGCATCGGCCAGCAGCGGGCCCAGCCGGTCCTCCAGCCTCCGCAGGTCGGCGATGGCCCCCGCGGCCAGCGGGTCGCTGTCGAGGACGACGACGAAGCGCGCGGCGTCGCCGTCCTGGGAGAAGAACACGCCGTAGTTCTCGGGCAGCGGGTTCTGGGCGGGCCCGAGCACCGTGGCCACGCCGGGCTGGGTGGCGAGCCCGCGCTGCACGGACTCCAGCGCGGCGCGGTCCTCGGCGATCCCCGGCCGCTCCAGCACGATCTCCGTGGGTGCCACCACGCCGCGGACACCGGCCTCCTCCAGCACGGCGGCGCCGCGGCTGACGGGGTCGTCGTCGGGCAGGCCGCCGGTGAACGACAGGTCCAGGCGCAGCGAGGTGAGGGGGAGCGCGGCAATCACGAGGACGGCGGTGCCGAGCGCGGCCGCGACCGCCGCGCCACGGCGGCTGACGACGATCCGCACCAGCGGACCGGCGCCGCGGGTGGAGGGCTCCCGGCGGGCGCGCGCGGAATGGGGCACGAACAGCCACCGGCCGAGGATGGCCAGCAGCGCCGGCACGAGCGTGAGGGAGACGACCACCCCGATGACCACGGTCAGCGAGAGGGCCGGCCCGAAGGCGCGGAACAGCTCGTAGTCGGCCGCCAGCAGCGCGGCCGTCCCCGCCGCGACCGTGATGCCGGCGACGGCGATGATCGGGCCCTCGACGGCGACGGCGGCGCGGGCCGCCTCGAGGCGCGGCAGGCCCCGGTCGAGCTCCCGGCGCAGCCCGGAGAAGAACAGCACGCAGTAGTCGGTGATCACGCCGATGAGCAGGGCCGCGATCAGCGGCTGCACCTGGTCGGGCAGGGAGAAGCCGAACGCCGCCGCCAGCACCCCCAGGCTGCGGATGGCGACCAGGTAGCCGAGCCCGGCCGTGAAGAGCACCACGAAGGGTGCGACGACCGACCGGAAGACCAGCCCCACGACGATCGCGATGAGGACCAGGGTGGCGACCTCGAACACGTGGATCCGGGACTGCAGGTAGGACACCTGCTGGATCTGGGCCGGGACGACGCCGGTCACGTAGGTCTGCACGCCGGGCTGGTTCTCGAAGTGCGCGGCGTACTGGCGGGCGAGCGCCGCCGTCTGCGCCAGGGACGTGTACGGCGTGACGTAGAGGTAGGTGACGGCGGTGTCGGAGGTGCCGGTCGGGATCGGGACCGCGGCGGCGATGTTCCCGCGGCCGACGGGCACCGTGCCCTCCAGGTAGTTCTGGGTGAACGACAGGGCCCACAGCGCCACGTCGGCGCGCGTCAGCACGCTCAGGCCGCCCGGGTCGTGCACCACCACCGAGGTGTCGGACAGCACCGGGATCCGGAACAGCTCCAGGCTGCGCTGCTGCGCCTCGACGACGGGGCTGTCGGACGGGACCAGCGAGCCGATGCCGCTGCCGCTGCTGCTCGCCGTGGGCAGGGCCGCCGAGACCCACACGGTGATCAGGATCCAGGCCAGCACGACGAACCAGCGGGCCTTGACGACGGTGGTGCGGTAGGCGGCCGCGAGCAGGCGGAACGGTCCCGCTGCGCGCGTGGGCTGCCGTCCGCCGGTCGTCATGCCGGCGGCGGGGGAGACGTCGTCGGACCGCGCACCTGGCCTCCAGCCTGGCCGATCCCCGGTTGGCACCGCACGCGCAGGGTAACCGTGGGCGGACGGGCCTGCCCGGCGAGCGGAGGGGCGACCATGGCCGAGTCCGGCGCGGGGTCACCGGTGCGACGAGAGGGCTGGCGACGTGCCCTGCGGTGGTGGGGGACGGCGGGGGCCTTCCTGGCGGGGCTGTTCGTGGGGGCGGTCCTCGTGGGGCTGCTCGGCGGGAGCACCGTCGTCGTGCCCGCACCCCTCCCCGCGGAGCCCGACGCCGCCCTGCCCGAGGCCCCGGTCGCGGAGGGCGGCGCCACCGCGGAGGTGTCCATCGACGAGGACTGCCTGCGTGCCGTCAACGCGGCCCAGGACGTGGCAGAGCTCGTCGACGAGCTGGGCGCGGCGATCGCCGACTTCAACGCCGTCCGGATGGACGAGGTCGTGCGGCGGCTGCAGCCCCTCCAGCGGCGGTTGCAGACCAGCGTCGACACCTGCGAGGTGCGCGCGGGGCGGGCCGGCGGGTCGACGCCCGCCCCGACGGGCTCCGCGGCGCCGTCGGATCCGGGCGCGCCGGCGACGCCGTCGCCCACCGACTGATCGGCGGCGACGCAGCGGGCACGGCCTCCCGGCCGCGGCGCCGTAGGCTCGTACCCCGTGAGTCTCACCATCGGGATCGTCGGCCTGCCCAACGTCGGCAAGTCGACCCTGTTCAACGCCCTGACCAAGAACGACGTCCTCGCGGCGAACTACCCGTTCGCGACGATCGAGCCCAACGTCGGTGTGGTCGGCGTGCCCGACCCGCGGCTGGAGAAGCTCGCGGAGATCTTCGGTTCGCAGAAGATCATCCCGGCGACGGTGTCCTTCGTGGACATCGCCGGCATCGTGCGCGGCGCCAGCGAGGGGCAGGGCCTGGGTAACAAGTTCCTGGCGAACATCCGCGAGAGCGACGCGATCTGCCAGGTCATCCGGGTCTTCAGCGACCCCGACGTCGTGCACGTCGAGGGCAAGGTGAGCCCCGCGGACGACATCGAGACGATCAACACCGAGCTCGTGCTGGCCGACATGCAGACGCTGGAGAAGGCGATCCCGCGGCTGGAGAAGGAGGCGAAGAAGGACAAGGAGCGCGCCGCGCTGCTGTCCGCCGCCCAGGACGCGCAGAAGGTGCTGGACGAGGGGAAGACCCTCTTCTCCGCCGGTGTCGACCCCGAGCCGCTGCGTGAGCTGACGCTGCTCACCACCAAGCCGTTCCTCTACGTCTTCAACGTCGATGCCGACGAGCTCGCGAACAGCGAGATGCTCGACGAACTGCGGGCGCTGGTGGCCCCGGCGGAGGCGATCTTCCTCGACGCGCAGACCGAGTCGGAGCTGATCGAGCTGCCGGCCGACGAGGCCGCCGAGCTGCTCGAGTCCATCGGGCAGAGCGAGCCGGGGCTCGACCAGCTGGCGAAGGTCGGCTTCCGCACCCTGGGGTTGCAGACCTACCTCACCGCCGGGCCGAAGGAGTCGCGCGCCTGGACGATCCCGGTGGGTGCGACCGCCCCGCAGGCCGCCGGCGTCATCCACACCGACTTCCAGCGCGGCTTCATCAAGGCCGAGATCGTCAGCTTCGACCAGCTGGTCGAGGCCGGCTCCATGGCCGAGGCCAAGTCCCGCGGCTGGGTGCGCATGGAGGGCAAGGACTACGTCATGGCCGACGGCGACGTCGTGGAGTTCCGCTTCAACGTCTGACCGCGCTCCCCGCCGCGATCGGGTCGGAGCCCGCTAGAGGTACTCCGACAACCGGACGAACCGGAAGCCGTCCGCGGCCAGCCGAGGCAGTGCGGCTGCCACACCCTCCGCGGTGCCGCAGCCGGGCTGGTTCATGTGCCCGATGACGATCGACCCGGCGGAGGCGGTCTGCAGCGCGGCGGCCACCTGGCGGGGGGTGAGCGTCGCCCCGGCATCGCCGTTGACGTCGAAGTTCACCACCGTCTCGCCCACGTCGCCAGCGATGCGGACCGCGACGTCGTCGTAGTGCGCCGTCCCGGACCGGAAGAACCTCGGTGCCACCCCGGTCGCCGTGGTCAGGGTCTGGCGGTTCCCCCAGATCTCGTCGAAGACCTCGCCCGGTCCGGCCGTCCCGGGGATCCCGTACGCGGAGGCGCCCGTCACCGACAGCGGTCGGTGGGCGGTGCCGTGGTTGGCCAGTTCGAAGAGCGGATCGCCGGCGAGCTCCGCGGTGAGGTCGGGGTGGGCGACCACCCATCGCTGGTTGAGGAAGAGCGTGGCCGGGGTCCGGGTCGTCCGCAGCACGTCGATCAGCGCGGCGTCGTAGCCGCTGCCGCGCGCGCCGCCGCATGCATCGAAGGTCAGGGCGATGACCGGGTCCCGCGTCGGCAGCCGGTTCACCACGCCCGGCACGTCGAGCCCGAACGACACGGGCGACACCTTCCCGTAGCGGGCGACGACGTCGGCACGGGACGTGGTCGCGGTGGTCGCCGGCGCGCTCGGCGGCGGCGCGCTGGACGCCTCGCGGCCCGGCACGCCGGCGGACGGGCGCGCCGGGTCCCGTCCGGTCCGAGGCGCGCACGCGCTCAGCAGCCCTGCGGTGGCCAGCAAGAGGAACGCCCGGCGGTGCGGATGCGGGCGGGACGGGATCGCGGTTCGGGGATGCGGGCGCACGCTCGTGCTCATCTCCGGGGACGGCGACGCGGTGGAGCCCGGGCTGCCGCTCAGCCGACCGTCCGGCGGGTCGCCCCCGTGACCCCGCTGGACGAGTACCCGGAGGTCCTCTGACCTGCGATTATGCCGCCGGACCGCGGAGCCGCGTCGATTTCTCGAGGAGCGGCGAGTCGGGCGACGGACGGTCCGACAGCCCTGATCCGGAGCCGGGTGGGACAGTGGCCTACAGCAGCTGCCTCCTGCTGCCGATGTGACCGACGACCCCGCGACGTCGGTGGCCGCGCCGGGGGACGAGCTGAACCCATGACCGAGGAGACCTGATGGACTACCTGCGACAGCTGCAGGCGGAACGGCCGCTGCTCTTCGGGCTCGGGCTCCTGGTGGTCTTCCTGGTCGGCTTCCGGCTCGTGCTCCTCCTGGTCGAGCTGGTGATGGGACCGTTCGGGCTCCCGCCCTGGGCGCCCATCGTCATCCTGGTGGGCGGCCTGGTCCTCGTCGCCCGCCGGCAGCAGCGGTAGGCGCTCATCCGTCCCGTCGGGCGTTGAGCCGGGCCGCCTGCCGCGTGAGGTGGTCGCGCTCGGGGAGGTTCGGTGCGGCCCGGGCGGCCTCGGCGTAGAGCCGCGCCGCGGTCGCCGGGTCGCCGGCGCGCTCGTGCAGGTACGCCGCGACGGCGGTGTAGCGGGGGAGCGACGGGTCCAGGTCGGCCAGCGCCGCCAGACCGGCCCGCGCACCGTCGGCCTCGCCGACCGCGACGGCCCGGTTGAGGCGGGCGATCGGGCTGCCGGTCAGCCGCACCAGCTCGTCGTACCACTCCACGATCTGCACCCAGTCGGTCTCCCCGGCGGTGCGCGCGTCGGCGTGCAGCGCGGCGATCGCGGCCTGCGCCTGGAACTCGCCCAGCCGGTCGCGGGCCAGCGCGGCCTGCAGCACGGCGACGCCCTCGGCGATCAACCGGGTGTCCCACCGGGTGCGGTCCTGCTCGGCGAGCGGCACGAGGCTCCCGTCGGGTCGGGTCCGCGCCGGGCGGCGCGCGTGGTGCAGCAGCATGAGGGCGAGCAGCCCCGACACCTCGGGGTGGTCGATGCCCGCGGCGAGCTGCCGGGTGAGGCGGATGGCCTCGGCGGCGAGGTCGACGTCGCCGGAGTAGCCCTCGTTGAAGACCAGGTAGAGGACCCGCAGCACGGTCGCGATGTCCCCGGGCCGGTCGAACCGGACGCCCGACACGGTCCGCTTGGCCCGGCTGATCCGCTGCGCCATGGTCGCCTCCGGCACGAGGTACGCCTGGGCGATCTGCCGCGTGGTCAGACCGCCGACCGCGCGCAGCGTGAGCGCGACCGCCGAGGCCGGTGTCAGGGACGGGTGGGCGCACAGGAAGTAGAGCCGGAGGGAGTCGTCCAGGACCTCGGCCGGCCCCGGCAGCGGTTCGGCCTCGACGCGCAGCTCGCGCTGCCGCCGGGAGGTCTCGGCCCTCGTGGCGTCGAGGAACTTCCGCCAGGCCACCGTGACCAGCCAGCCCTGCGGGTCGCGCGGGAGGTCGTCCGGCCACACGCGGACGGCTTCGACCAGCGCCTCCTGGACGGCGTCCTCGGCCGCCGCGAAGTCTGCCCCGCGGCGGCCGAGGATCCCGATCACGGTGGGGATGAGCGCCCGGAGCCGGGTCTCGTCCACCGGTGCGGTCACTCCGTGACGGTGGGCGGCGCCGTCAGGAAGGGGCGCAGCTCCAGCCACTCGTGGATCGGCTCCCCACCCGCGCCGGGAGCCGCCGAGAGCTCACCGGCCAGCTCGACCGCCCGCTCGTGGCTGTCGACGTCGATCACCATCCACCCGGCGATCAGGTCCTTCGTCTCCGCGAACGGGCCGTCGGTGACCGGCGGCCGACCTTCTCCGTCGTAGCGGACCCACGTGCCCTCGGGGGCGAGCGCCTGCCCGTCGACGAACTCACCGGTGCCCTCGAGGCGCGCGGCGAAGTCCCGCATGTACTGCACGTGGGCCGAGATCTCCTCCGGCGTCCACTTCTCCATCGGGACGTCGTTGGCCGCCGCCGGCGCGCCGCGGTAGTGCTTGAGCAGCAGGTACTTGGCCATGGTGTTCTCCCTGGTGAGGTACGGCCCATCGTGGCCGTTCGCACCCCTGGGACGGAACCGCGCCCGGATTCTCGACATGGAGCGCGGGCCCTGTCGAGAACCTTCAGGACAGGGTCAGACCCGGCCGCGGAGGATGCGGTGCCAGTAGACCTGCGGCAGCCCGTAGCGGTCGAACAGCCACTGCCAGCGGCGCGGCACGAACGGGTCGAGGAAGGGCACCGACGGCTGGGACCGGTTGTCGCGATCGACCTCGTTCAGCATCAGCTTCCGGCGGTCCACGGTGATCGGCATGACCGTGTAGCCGTTGTACTGCTGCATCGGCTTGCCCGTCTCGGCGGCCGACAGGTTCTTGCTCAGCACCTTCACCTGCTTGCGCAGCGCGCCCCCCGACGGGCGGGTGGCGAGGTCGGCGGCGTCGCCGAGACCCCAGACCGAGCCGTGCCGGCGGTGCCGCATCGTCCCGGGGTCGACGTCCACCAGGCCGGGGGAGGCATCGACGGCGAGGCCGGCGTCGGCGATCCAGTGCGGTGCCCGGTAGTGCGGGACGGCGTGCGCGAAGGCGACGTCCTCCAGCACCCGCGGGCCGCTGGGTGAGGTGACCGTCACCGATTGCAGGTCGCCGTCCACCCGCTCGATCCGTGACTCGCGCAGCACCTCGATGCCGTAGCCGGCGAACACGTCCTCCAGGTACCGGTCCGCCTCCGGGATGCCGGTCCCCGTCGCCGCCGGCAGCACGAGGCGGACCTGCAGGTCGTCCAGCACGCCGGCGCGCCGCCAGTGGTCGCACGCCATCAGCAGCGGCTTGAGCGCGGTCGGCCCGCACGACGCCGGCTCCGGGGGCACGGTGAACACCGCGGAGCCCGACCGCAGCGACGTCACGCCCGGCCACACCAGCGGGGCGCTGCCCGGCACGTACGAGGACGCGGCCCACCCCTCGGCGTAGGCCCGCTGCAGCCCCGGCGTCGCGTCCCAGTCCTCCACGAGGCCGGGGCAGAGGACGAGGGTCGAGCAGTGCAGGGTCCGGCCCCCGCGGGTGCGCACCGTCATGGCGGCGGGGTCGACGGCGTCGACGGCGTCACGGATCCACGTGCACCCGTCGGGCACGACGTCGGCCATCGGGCGCTCGAGCTCCGCCATCGACGCCTCGCCCGCGGCGACGTAGTTCAGCAGCGGCTTGTACCGGTGCACCGGGGACGGCGCCACGACGGTGACGTCCTCCACCCCGTCCCGGAGCAGCCGCGCCGCCAGTGAGATGCCGGCGTTGCCGCCGCCGACGATGAGCACGTTCGTTCCCGCCACGTCCGCTCCCGAGGATCAGGCCGCGGACCTCTGGTCAGCGCCGCAGCTCGGCCACCGTGTCGAGCCTGCCCAGTTTGTGCGGGTTCCGAACGGCGTAGAGGCGGCTGATCCGCCCTGCCTCGACGACGAGGGTGATCGCCGTGTCGAACTCGCCACCGGCGTCGATCCGAGCGGCGACCGCGCCGTTGATCAGCGGGGTCGTGATCGCGACCCCGGGCGCGAGTTCCGCGAACCGGGACAGCGCGTTCGCCACCCGCTCCCGCCCCGAGATCGGGCGCCGGGCGGCGGGCGCCAGACCACCGCTGTCCGCGACCACCACCACGTCGGATCCCAGCACGTCCAGGAGGCCCTGCAGGTCGCCGGCCCGCACCGCGGCGAGGAACCGGTCGACGACCCGCTGCTGCTCGGTGCGGCTGACCACCGTCCGCGGGCGCCGCGCGGCCACGTGCTCGCGTGCCCGGTGGGCGATCTGCCGCACCGCGGCGGGGGACTTGCCCACCGCCACGGCGATCTCGTCGTAGGGCACGGCGAACACCTCGTGCAGCACCAGGACCGCGCGCTCAGTCGGACCCAGGGTCTCCAGCACCGTCAGCATCGCCATCGAGATGCTCTCCGCGAGCTCGACGTCGTCGGCGACGTCGGGGCTGGTGAGCAGCGGCTCGGGGAGCCACTCGCCGACGTAGTCCCCGCGGCGGCGGGAGAGGGTCCGCAGCCGGTTGAGCGACTGCCGGGTGGTGATCCGCACCAGGTACGCCCGCGGATCGTGCACCGCCGCCCGGTCCACCTCCGCCCACCGCAGCCAGGTCTCCTGCACGACGTCGTCGGCGTCGGCGGCGGAGCCGAGCAGCTCGTAGGCGACCGTGAACAGCAAGCTGCGGTGGGCCAGGAAGGGGTCGTCGAACGGGTCGTCGCCGGTCATGCCGGGGCGAGCCCGTCCGTCGAGCGGCCGGCCAGCGGCGGCAGCCCGCAGGAGGCCGCGAACTCCTCCGAGCGGATGCCGAGCGCGACGTTGGTCCGCGCGCTGAGGTTCATCGCACCGATCCGGGCGGTCAGCTCGACCAGCGCCGGCGCGCCGAGGTCCGCCAGCAGCGCGGCCGACAGCTCGTCGGTCACCGCCGGCGGCGTCGCGCTCATCGCCTCGGCGTACTCCATGACGCGGCGTTCCAGCGGGGTGAAGGCGGTCGACTCCCGCCACCGCGGCACCTCGCGCGCCTTGGCCGCGTCGAGGCCGTGGTGACGGGTCAGGAAGTAGTGCAGGTCCAGGCAGAAGCTGCACCCGATGACGCCTGCCGCGGCCATGGACGCGTAGGTCGCCAGACCGCGGTCCAGCCGGTTCCACGACTCGCTCCTCCGGCCGAGCCCCATCAGGCCCCTGAAGACGGCGGGGTGGTGCCACATCACGCCGATCGACGCCGGTACGCGACCGAACATCCTCCGGCTGAACGCCTTCACCAGGCCTCCGTGGACGCCGGTGACCTCGGTCGCGGGGATCCGGGTGCTGCTCGCCATGTCTCCTCCAGGGTGTCGATCCGTCGACATGGAGACACCGGCCGCGCCGAGGGTGTGACAGGGCGACCGGGCGGGGCGTGAGCTCTCGCGGGCGTCGAGCACGCCGGCACAGTAGGGGAGACGGGTCCGCGGGGTGGTGGATCGGGCCCCTGCGGCGGCGAGGGGCGCCGGGCGGTGGCCCGGCGGCCCTCGCCGACGGGGCGCGCCCCGTCAGGTCGTGACGAGTCCGCGCACGCTCCCGGTCAGGGTCAGGGCCAGCCGGTGGGTCACGCGCAGCCCCTGGTCGGCCAGGGCGTACGTGGTCTCGATGACCTCCTCCGGCCGGACGAGGACGGCGGGCACGAAGCTGCGCACGATCGTCGTCACCCCCTGCACGAGGCCGACGACGGCGTCCTCGCTGCTGTCCGCCGCCGCGGCGAGCCGGCGGCGGGCCTGCTCCTGCTCCTGCTCGCGCAGCTCCACGAGGAGGTCGCGGCGGACGGCGAGGACCAGCTGTCGGGCCCGCTCGTCGTGGGACCCGTTGCGGGCCTCCTGCAGGACCTGGGCGGCCAGCAGTTCCCGGGCCCGGTCCTCGGCCTCGTCGCGGGTGCGGGCCAGCTCGTCGAGCTCCGACGTCGTCGGCTCGGTGCCGGGCGCGTCGTCGTCGGACTGCTTGCGGTTCTTCGGCTCGGTGGCGGACGCGGCCGGCGGCTTCGCTGCGGGCGTGGTCATGGCTTCCTCCTGGATCGTCTCCGTCCGGACACCACCAGGCTCCGCCCGGTTGGTGACCCGCGGGAGAGCGGCGCGCACACGGCAGGGGAGCGCCCCGGTAACAGTCGCACCACGGCCCCCGGGATCAGCCGGCGAGGCGGGCGCACTCCTCGCAGCGGGCGGCCCCGTGCTGCACCGGCCAGTCCTGCGCGGCGGTCGCGCGCACCAGCTGGCCGCAGAGCGACGCCTCCAGCCCGTCGACCACCGGCTTGGCGACGGCGTGGACGACGTCGTCGGCCCCCCCGCGGCCGGCCGCGTCGACATCACGCCCGATCCACCCGACCCGGATGCCGATCACGAAGAGGCTCGCCGTCATGGCGCCAGGGTGGGCACCCGAGATGTCCGGCGGGTGACGTCCTCCCGAACAGCGGACGGCGACGCGGCGTCTCAGCCCTCGGCGGCCGGCCGGTAGACCACGTGCAGCACCCCGGTCGGCAGCGCCTCGGAGGACACCAGCTCCAGCGGCGTGCGGCCCAGCTCGTCGGTCCAGCGCCGCTCGCCGGAGACGACGACCGGGTCCACCAGCAGCACCAGCTCGTCGAGCAGGCCGGCTGCCAGCAGCGACCGCACCGTGGTGAGGCTCCCCGACATGCCGATGGTGCCCTCGGTGCCGTCCTTGAGCGCCCGCACGTCGTCCAGGCTCCGCAGCACCGTCGTCCCGTCCCAGTCGGAGCCCTCCAGCGTCGTCGACAGCACGTACTTCCGGACGGGGTTGATGAAGTCGGCGAACTCGTCGCTGTCGTTGCCCGGCCAGTACTGCGCCCACTGGTCGTGCAGCACGCGGCCCATGAGGTAGGCCTCGCAGCGGCCCAGGTGCCGGTCCATCGCCTGGCCCATCGCTTCGTCGAAGTACGGGCCGTGCCACAGGTCGGGGCGCTCGGCGGAGCCGTCGACGGTGGTGAACAGAGCAGCGGCGATGCGTCCCACGGGGGTCTCCTTCGGTGCAGCGGTCGTCGAGAACCTAGACGGGGAAGACCCGCCGATCTCATCGGTCGGCGTGCGGGTCACCGCCTCCGACCGGCAGGCTGGCACCCGGTGGCCGGCCGGCGGCCACCGCTGCGCCGAGGAGGTACCGCGTGCCCCGCCCCCCGTTCCCGCCGTTCACCCTGGAGACCGCCCGGCAGAAGGTGCGCGCCGCGGAGGAGGCGTGGAACACCCGCGACCCGGAGCGGGTGGCGCAGGCCTACACCGAGGACACGGTGTGGCGGAACCGCGCCGAGTTCCTCCGTGGCCGCGACGAGGTCGTGGAGTTCCTGACCCGCAAGTGGCAGCGCGAGCTGGACTACGCGCTGCGCAAGGAGCTGTGGGCCTTCAGCGACGACCGCATCGCGGTGCGGTTCCAGTACGAGTGGCAGGACGCCGACGGCGGCACCTGGCGCTCCTACGGCAACGAGAACTGGGAGTTCGCCGAGGACGGCCTCATGCGCCGGCGGGAGGCCAGCATCAACGACGTCCCCATCGCCCTCGAGGAGCGCTGGATCCTCGGCCCGCGGGAGGACGGCGACACGACCCCGCTCCCGCTCCGCTGAGGCGGGGTCAGGGCTCGGTCGTCACCGTGGAGGGCACGCCGCTGCGGTCGTAGGTGGCATCCCACCGGGGCATCGCCACCGGGGCGACCCTGAGCGTGGAACCAGGGGCGGTTCCGGGTGTCACCGGATGTCCGCCGGGCGGTGCGGGCGGCACGCTCGTGGCATGACGAACTCGGTTCCCCTCCCTCCCCCCGCGGACACCCCCGGCGCGGAGCAGCAGCCCTCCCCGGGACGGCCGGAGCTCCGGCGCAGCACCACCGACAAGATGGCCGGTGGGGTGTGCGGCGGCCTGGCCGACTACACCGGCATCGACGCCGTCCTCTGGCGGGTGGGCTTCGTGGGCCTCACCGTCGCCGGTGGCGCCGGCATCCTGGTCTACCTGCTGCTGTGGGTGCTCATGCCGTCGGGCCCGGCCCGCAGCGACGAGATCCCCAGCCCCCTGGAGCGGCAGGTGCAGCGGCTGCACGACACCCTCACCGGTCGGCGGTCGGCATCCCCGCGGTGAGCTCCGCCCACCCGTGGGCCGACCCGGCGGTCGGCGCCGGCCCGCGGGGGGTGCCCATCCGACAGGATGGGCCGACCGCAGCCCCCCGACGCGCAAGGAGCGCCCCGTGACCGTCCCCTCCGGGCACCCGCCGGCCCCCATGGTCGTCCCGCAGTTCTTCGTCCGGCAGCGGGTCACGATGATGGTCAACCGCTACGAGGTGCTGGCGGCCAACCCGGACGGCAGCGAGGGACGGCTCCTCGCCCTGGCCGAGCAGAAGCGGATGAGGCTGCGCGAGGAGGTCGTCTTCTTCGCCGACGCGGGCAAGAGCCGGCGGGTGTTCTCGTTCAAGGCCCGGCAGCGCCTCGACGTCGGCGCCGAGCACGACGTCCTCGACGAGCACGGGCAGCCCATCGGCTACTTCAGGAAGGACTTCGGGGCCAGCCTGCTGCGCTCCACCTGGCACGTCTCCGCGCCGGGCGTCGAGGCGGTCGGCCAGGAGCGCAACCGGTTCATCGCGGTGCTGCGCCGGGTGTGGAACTTCATCCCGTTCCTGGAGAACATCCCGGTGCCCTTCCTCTTCCACTTCGACTTCACCGACAGCCGGACGGGTGCGGTCGTGATGAGCAGCCAGAAGCGGATCGCGCTGCGCGACCACTACACGGTGACCGTCCCCGATCACCGCCTGGACTTCCGGGTGGCGGCGGCGATGGCCGTGGCCCTGGACGCGCTGCAGAGCCGCTGACCGGACCGGGAGGCAGCGGGCGGGAAGCCGTGGTGGGCCGGCGGCGTTGCGCTGGGCAACCGACGTGAAAGGCCTCGTACCGCACATGAGCACCACCCTGTCCGTCCTCGACCTGGCACCCATCCCGCGCGGGGAGACCGCGAGCAGCGCCATCGCCGCGAGCGTGGCCCTCGCGCAGCGCGCGGAGGAGCACGGGTACGCGCGCGTCTGGTACGCCGAGCACCACAACATGCCCTCGATCGCCTCGTCGGCCACCAGCGTGCTGATCGCGCACGTCGGCGCGCAGACCAGCAGCATCCGGCTGGGCGCGGGCGGCGTCATGCTGCCCAACCACTCGCCGCTGACGATCGCCGAGCAGTTCGGCACGCTCGACGCGATGTACCCGGGCCGCATCGACCTGGGGCTGGGCCGCGCCCCGGGCAGCGACCAGAACACCATGTACGCGCTGCGCCGGGACCCGCGCTCGGCCGACAGCTTCCCGCAGGACGTGCTCGAGCTGCAGGCCTACCTGGCCGGTGAGAGCCGGGTGCCCGGCGTCGACGCCATCCCCGGCAAGGGGTCGCGCGTGCCGCTGTACGTGCTGGGCTCCTCGATGTTCGGCGCCACGCTCGCCGCCGCCCTGGGGCTGCCCTACGCCTTCGCCTCGCACTTCGCGCCGGCCATGCTCGAGCCCGCCGTCGCCGCGTACCGGCGGGAGTTCAAGCCCTCGGAGCAGCTCGCGGAGCCCCACGTCATCGCCGGCGTCAACGTGGTGGCCGCCGACAGCACCGCCGCCGCCCAGGAGCAGCTGCAGGCCGTGCGCCGGAACCTGGCCGTCGGCCTGTTCGGCCGTAGCCGGGCGCTCACCGACGAGCAGGCCGACCAGCTGCTCGCCCAGGGCGCCGGCCAGCACGTCACCACCATGCTCACCCACACCGCCGTCGGCACCCCGGCCGAGGTGCGCGACCACCTCGAGGGCTTCGTGAAGCTCGCCGACGCCGACGAGCTGATCGTCGCCCACCAGTCGGCGTCCCTCGACGGACGGCTGCGGTCGGTGGAGCTGCTGGCCCAGGCCGTGGGGGACCGCGCACTGTGATGCACCGGTGTTTCGGGTCCCGGGGAGCCGCGGGTAGGCCGCCGCGGTGACCTACTCGATCGTGGCCCGTGACCCCGAGACCGGGGAGATGGGCGTCGCCACCCAGTCGCAGGCCTTCGCGGTCGGCAACAGCGTTCCTTTCGCCCTCCCGGGGCACGGGGTCATCGCCACGCAGTCGATGGCCGAGCCCATGTACGGCGCCGTCGGTCTCGACCTCCTGCGGGGCGGGTTCACCGCCCAGGAGGTCCTGACGGCGCTCAGCAGCGTCGACCCGCAGCCCGAGCGCCGTCAGGTCGCCGTCCTCGGTCTCGCCGGCGACTTCGCCGTGTACACGGGCACCAGCTGCGTGGATGCCGCCGGTCACCTCATCGGCGAGAACTGCCTCGCGCTGGCCAACATGGCGAGCTCGCCCGCGGTGTGGGAGGCGATGGTGGAACGGTTCGAGGGCTCCGCCGGCCCGCTCGCGCAGCGCCTGCTCAACGCCCTCGTGGCGGGGGAAGAGGCCGGTGGTGACTTCCGAGGGAGGCGGTCGGCCGCCATCATGGTCGTCCGCGCGACCACGACCGGTCGTCCCTGGCACGACATGGTGGTCGACCTGCGGGTCGACGACTCCCCGGACCCGCTGGGGGCCCTGGCCGAGCTGACCGTGACCCGTGCCCGCTACCAGGACGTCGTCCGTGCCTTCCAGCAGGCGATCGACGGGGATCCCGTCACCGCCGACCGGGAGCTGGAGCTGCTGCGCCCCATGGACCCGGTCACCGAGCCCGACCAGCTGATGTGGCGGGCCGTCGTCGCGGCCCTCGCCGGGCGGGAGGACGACGCCCGGGGCATGCTGGTCGACCTCGCCGCCTCCGCGCCGCAGTTCATCGAAGCGGCCAGCCGCTTCGGCAAGGCAGGGTTGATGCCGGCCGACGTCGTCGACCGGATCATCCCGCCGGTGCCTCCCGCCTGACGCTCCCGGCGCCCCCGGACCGGCTGCTCCAGCCTGGCCTACGCGCCGCGCTACCGGTGACCGAGCTGAAGCCGGACCGCGCGTGCCGCCGGCGCCCTGGACGGATGGTTCCCGCGCGCTGACGACGACGTGGGCCGAGCCGCCCCGCCCGACGTCTGGCCGCGCCGTGGTGCGGCCAGACGTCGGGTGAGCAGGTGGGAGCCGGCGCCGGGGATGTGGCAGCGCGCCGGCGCCCCGAGCACGCGACAGCCCCTCCCCGGTGGCCGGGGAGGGGCTGTCGCGTGCGACCGCACCGCGTCGGGTGCGGCCCGGATCAGCTCTTCGGCCGTGCCCCGGCGCGCAGGGCGCCGAGCAGGTCGTGGTTGAGCCGGGAGATGGTCTCCATCGAGATGCCCTTGGGGCAGGCGGCCGAGCACTCACCGATGTTGGTGCAGCCACCGAAACCCTCGCGGTCCTGCTGGGCCACCATGTTGACCACCCGGTCGTTGCGCTCGGGCTGCCCCTGCGGGAGCAGGCCGAGGTGGGTGACCTTCGCGGCGGTGAACAGCATCGAGGAGGCGTTCGGGCAGGCCGCCACGCAGGCGCCGCAGCCGATGCAGGTCGCGGCGTCGAACGCGGCGTCCGAGTCGGCCTTCGGCACCGGGGTGGCGTGCGCCTCCGGAGCGGTCCCGGTGGGGACGCTGATGTAGCCGCCCGACTGGATGATCCGGTCGAACGCGCGCCGGTCGACGGCGAGGTCCTTGATCACCGGGAACGCGGTGGCCCGCCACGGCTCGATGTCGATCGTGTCGCCGTCGGCGAACGACCGCATGTGCAGCTGGCACGTCGTGGTCTGCTGCGGCCCGTGCGCCTGGCCGTTGATCATCACGCCGCACATGCCGCAGATGCCCTCGCGGCAGTCGTGGTCGAAGGCGACCGGGTCGTCGCCCTGCATGATCAGCTGCTCGTTGAGCACGTCGAGCATCTCGAGGAACGACATGTCGGGGGAGATGTCGGTGATCTTGTAGGTCACCATCTTGCCCTTGACCGTCGGCCCCTGCTGGCGCCAGATGCGCAGGGTCAGGTTCATGCCGCGCTTCTCCGCGCCGGGGGTGCCGGCGCCGGCGCGCGTGGCACCGTGTGTGGCTGTCACTTGTAGCTCCGCTGGGCGAGGTGGACGTACTCGTACTCGAGGTCTTCCCGGTGCAGCACCGGGGGCTGGCCCTCCGGCGTCCACTCCCAGGCTGCGACGTAGGCGAAGTTCTCGTCGTCGCGCAGCGCCTCCCCGTCGGGGGTCTGGCTCTCCGCCCGGAAGTGCCCACCGCAGCTCTCGCGGCGGTGCAGCGCGTCGATGCACATCAGCTCGGCGAGCTCGATGAAGTCGGCGACCCGGCCGGCGTGCTCAAGCGTCTGGTTGAACGAGTGCCAGTCGCCGGTGACCTTGAGGTTGGTCCAGAACTCCTGGCGGATCTCCTGGATGCGGTCGATGGCCTTGCGCAGGCCCTCGTCCGTGCGCTCCATGCCGCAGAGGTCCCACATCAGCTGGCCGACCTCGCGGTGGAAGGACGCCGGGGTGCGGTTGCCGTTGATGCTGAGCAGCTTCTGCACCTGCTCCTGCACGCCGGTCAGCGCCTCGACGGCGGCCGGGTGGCTCTCGTCGACCTTCTCGAACGGGCCGTCGGCGAGGTAGCTGCTGATCGTCGACGGGAGCACGAAGTAGCCGTCGGCCAGGCCCTGCATCAGCGCCGAGGCGCCGAGCCGGTTCGCGCCGTGGTCGGAGAAGTTGGCCTCACCGATCACGAACATGCCCGGGATCGTCGACTGCAGGTCGTAGTCGACCCACAGACCGCCCATCGTGTAGTGGACGGCGGGGTAGATCCGCATGGGGACCGAGTAGGGGTCCTCGCCCGTGATCTGGGCGTACATGTCGAAGAGGTTCCCGTACTTTGCCTCGACCGCCGGGCGGCCCAGCCGCTCGATCGCCTCGGCGAAGTCCAGGTAGACGCCCAGGCCGCCGGGGCCGACGCCGCGGCCCTCGTCGCACACGTTCTTGGCCTGGCGCGAGGCGATGTCGCGGGGCACCAGGTTGCCGAACGAGGGGTAGAGGCGCTCGAGGTAGTAGTCGCGGTCGGACTCGGGGATGTCCCGCGGGTCGCGGTCGTCGCCGCGCTCCTTGGGCACCCAGACGCGGCCGTCGTTGCGCAGCGACTCCGACATCAGGGTCAGCTTGGACTGGTAGTCGCCCTTGACCGGGATGCAGGTCGGGTGGATCTGCGTGTAGCAGGGGTTGGCGAAGTACGCGCCCCGCTTGTGCGCCCGCCAGATCGCCGTGGTGTTGGAGCCCTTGGCGTTCGTGGACAGGTAGAAGACGTTGCCGTAGCCACCGCTGGCGATGACGACGGCGTCGGCGAAGTGGGTGCTGATCTCGCCGCTGACCAGGTCGCGGGCGACGATGCCGCGGGCGCGGCCGTCGACCACGATCAGGTCGAGCATCTCGGTGCGCGCGTTCTGCTCGACGGTGCCGGCCGCGATCTGCCGCTCGAGGGCCTGGTAGGCGCCGTAGAGCAGCTGCTGGCCCGTCTGGCCGCGGGCGTAGAAGGTGCGCGAGACCTGGGTGCCACCGAAGGAGCGGTTGTCGAGCAGGCCGCCGTACTCGCGGGCGAAGGGCACGCCCTGCGCGACGCACTGGTCGATGATGTTGACGCTGACCTCGGCCAGGCGGTGCACGTTGTTCTCGCGCGAGCGGAAGTCGCCGCCCTTGACCGTGTCGTAGAACAGCCGGTGCACGCTGTCGCCGTCGTTGCGGTAGTTCTTGGCGGCGTTGATCCCGCCCTGCGCGGCGACGCTGTGCGCGCGGCGCGGGCTGTCCTGGTACCAGAACGACTTCACCTTGTAGCCGGCCTCGCCCAGCGTGGCGGCGGCGGAGCCGCCGGCCAGGCCGGTGCCGACGACGATGATCGTCATCTTGCGGCGGTTGGCCGGGTTGACCAGGCGGCCGCGGAACTTGCGCTCGCTCCAGCGCTCGCCGATCGGGACGTCGGTGGGGGCCTTGGTGTCGGCGATCGGCTCGCCGACGGTGAACAGCTCGAGAGGCATCTGGGGAGCTCCTTAGTCGATGAGCCCGAAGAGGACGGAGAACGGCACGAGCAGGAAGCCGAGGGTGATGACCGTCGCGAACGCCACGGCGAAGAGGCTGACGGTCTTCTCGCGACGGCGGTTGCTCTGGCCCAGGGTCTGCGTGGCGCTCCAGATGCCGTGCCGCAGATGCATGCCCAGCAGGATCACCGAGATGGCGTAGAAGATCGTGACGAACGGGTTCTGGAAGCTGGCGACGAGCCGCTCGTACGGCGTGCTGTCGAAGCCCTCGGCGTTCACCGCGCCGAGGGTGAGGTCGAGGACGTGGTAGATGATGAAGGCGCCGATGATCACGCCGCCCCAGCGCATCGTCCGGGAGGCGTAGCTCTGGGCGGTGGCCTTCTTGGTGACGTAGCCCTGGGGGCGGGCCCGCTTGGCCTGGCGCCACAGCGAGACGGCGGCCCAGAAGTGCGCCACCACCGCGACCAGCAGCACGATCCGGATGGTCCAGAGCGCTGTCTGGCCCGGCAGCGCCGGGTTGCCGACCGTCCGGATCCAGCCCGAGTACGAGTTGAACGCCTCGGCGCCGGAGAAGGCCTTCAAGTTCCCGATCACGTGCGCGATCAGGTACAGCACCATGATGAGGCCACTGACCGCCATCACGGCCTTCTTGAAGACCGAGTTGGTCTTCGCAACCTTCGGGGTCCTGCGCTGCGCGTGCTCCACCGTCACCACAAGTCCCCACGCTAGGACTACACGGTGCTTGCCACCAAGCCAACACGAGGTGACACGGCTCATGTAAGGCGACCCTCACCGCGGGTCGGGAGGCGGTTCCCGGCATCCCTGCACGTCGGGGGCGGGGGGCGGTGGTCCTGCAGCCTCCGGTGGGGGATCGTGTGCTCGTGCCCACCTCCACGCGTGGATTCCTCGGCCGCCGTCGCGAGCGCGACCCGCGGCTGCCCCCCGGCCAGTACGACGTCGGCGCCGACTGGCCGGTGCTCACCGCCGAACCGACCCCGCGCATCTCCCCGGAGACCTGGAGCATCACCGTCGACGGGAAGGTGGAGTCGCCGACGACGTGGTCGTGGGAAGAGGCGCACCGGCTGCCGCCGTCGGAGTACCGCGGCGACATCCACTGCGTCACGACGTGGTCGAAGTTCGACACCCGGTTCTCCGGGATCAGCGTCGACACGCTGCTGGAGGCCGCCCGGCCGACCGCCGAGGCGCAGTTCGTGATGGCGACGTCGAAGACGGGCTACACGACGAACCTGCCGCTGGCCGACGTCACCGGGGGGAAGGCGTGGCTGGTCTGGGACTTCGACGGCCGTCCGCTGACCCCGGAGCACGGCGGTCCCGTCCGGCTGCTGGTCCCGCACCTGTACTTCTGGAAGAGCGCCAAGTGGATCAGCAAGCTGACGCTGCTGGCCCGCGACCAGCCCGGCTTCTGGGAGCAGAACGGCTACCACGACCGCGGGGACCCGTGGCGGCAGCAGCGGTACCAGGGTGACTGAGCCGGAGCCCGTCGTCCTGGGCGCGGGCGTCGCAGGTGCACCCAGCGGGGGCTGGCGGACGGCGACCGTGGCGGGGGTGCGCCGGCCCGTTCCCCGGTCGGTCCAGCTCCGGCTCGACGTCGCCGACCGGGTGGACCACCTGCCCGGGCAGCACTACGTCGTCCGGTTGACCGCGCCGGACGGGTACACCGCGCAGCGCTCGTACTCGGTGGCCTCCGCGCCCGGCGACCCGCTGGTCGAGCTGTTCGTCGAACGGCTGGACGACGGCGAGGTCTCCACCCACCTGGCCGACGTCGTCGAGCCCGGCGACGTGCTCGAGGTGCGCGGCCCCATCGGTGGCTGGTTCGTGTGGGACACGGAGAGCCCGGCGCTGCTGGTCGCCGGCGGCAGCGGTGTCGTCCCGTTCGTGTCGATGCTGCGCACCGCCCGGGCGCTCGGGCGCGCCGACCTGCTCCGGATGGCGGTCTCGGTCCGGACGCTGGAGCTGCTGCCCTACGCCGACGAGCTGGTCGCCGCCGGCGCGCTGGTCGTCACCACGCGGGAACCGCACGGCATCCGGCCCGCCGGCCGGCTCACCGCCGCCGACCTCGTGCCGCTGTGGGAGCCGGGCCAGACAGCCTTCGTCTGCGGCTCCGCCGCGTTCGCCGGTGCGGCCACCCGGCTGCTCGAGACCTTGGGCATCCCGGCGGCCGACGTCCGCGTGGAGCAGTTCGGCCCGAGCGGCTGAGGAACCCCGGCCGGGTCCCCCAGCCGCTCGGGACGGCGGCCGGGTCAGCCGGTGGCGGTCGGGTTCCCCGGGGTGAACAGCCACTGCCGGAACAACTCGTCGAGCTGCTGACCGGAGACCTTCTCCGCGAGCGCGAGGAACTCCTCGGTGGTGACCGTGCCGCCGGCCTGCGACGCGACCCACTCCCGGACGATCGCGAAGAACGCCTCGTCGCCCACCTCGGTCCGCAGCGCCTGGAGGGTCATCGCGCCGCGGTAGTAGACCGCGATGTCGAAGAGGTTCTCCGTCGCCGGCCCCGGGTCGCCGATGGTGAGCTCCCAGAACTCCGGCGGGGCGCCCGCGGCGATGGCGTCGAACTCCTGCTGCGGGGTGGACAGCCCCTCGCGCTCGAGCCAGAGCCACTCGGCGTAGGTGGCGAACCCCTCGTTGAGCCAGATGTGCTGCCACGCGTCGATGCGCAGGAGGTCGCCGGTCCACTGGTGGGCCAGTTCGTGCACCACCACGAGGTCGCCGTTCAGGGGATCGGTGAAGAACACCGGTGCGTAGACCGACCGGGTCTGCGTCTCCAGCGCGAACTGGAACTCCGGGTGGTCGTCGACGATGCCGCCGGCGGCGCGGAACGGGTACTCGCCGAAGATGCCCGAGAGGAAGTCGACGATCTCCGGCTGCCGGGCCAGCGACCCCTCGGCCACCTCCCCGACGGTCGGGCCCTCGGTCTCCGGGACGAGGTCGAGGGCGAACAGGTCGGGGTCGAGCGCGTCCCAGTAACGGATGCCGTCGGCGCGGTACTGGCGCAGGTCGAACTCGCCGATCGCCAGCGTCACCAGGTAGGTGGCCATCGGCTCCTGCGCGCGCCAGTCCCAGGTGGTCCACCCGTGGGCGGTGCGGCTGCCGCGCAGGATGCCGTTGGAGACGGCCTCCAGGCCCGCGGGGACCGTGGCCCGGACGGTGACCGAGGCGGCGTCCCGGGGGTGGTCGTTGGCCGGGAACCAGGTGGCCGCGACGTCGGGCTGGCCGGCCACGATCGCGCCGTCGTCGGTGTGCATGAAGCCGGAGGTGCCGAGCGCGCCGGTGAGGGTCTGCGGCACGCCGTCGTAGGTGACGGTGGTGGCGAACTTCTGCCCCGCCCGGGGGGCCTTGTCCGGGGTGACGACGAGCTCGCCGCCCTCGCGCACCCAGGTCGCGTCCTGGGAGCCCACCCGCACCGACCGCACCTCCATGCCCTCGAGGTCGAGGTTGAAGCGCGAGAGGTCCTGGAGAGCCCGGGCCGTGATCGTCGCGACTCCGCTGAGGACGTCGGTCGCGGGGTCGTAGCGGATGTCCAGGTCGTAGTGCACGACGTCGTACCCGCCGTTCCCGTCCAGCGGGAAGTAGGGGTCCCCGATGCCGGGGGCGCCGGGGGACCCCGTGCCGGGCGGGTCGTCGCCGGCCGAGGCGGTTCCGGCGCCGAGGCCGAGGGCCACCACGGTCGTCATGGTCAGGATCGAGAGTTTCCGGGACATGGCTGCTCCTCCGAGCCGTCGCGGGTCTCCTGTGCGCGGAGACGGCGACGGTAACGGCTCGGTGCGGGCGCGATTCTCCACGCTGACCGGCCGTCGCACCCCCGCCGCGTGGGACCACCGGGCGGACACACGCGGTCGCTCGCTGCGACCGGCGGAACCGGATCAGCGGTCGTCGGGGCCCGGCCGGCCGGGTAGAAGTGGGGGATGACGACGACCGCACCGCACCCGTCCCTGGACCCTGCGCTGGTCAGCCGGCTCGCCGCCCTCGTCACCGCGGCGCCCGGCCGCTCGCGGCAGGCGTCGTACGCGCCGTTCACCGGCGAGGTCGTGGGCCAGGTGCCCACCTGCACGGCGGAGGACGTGCGGGAGGCGCAGCGCCGCGCGCGGGCCGCGCAGGGCGAGTGGGCGCGGCGGCCGATGGCCGAGCGCGCCGCGGTGATGCTGCGCTACCACGACCTGGTCCTGGACCGGCAGAAGCAGATCCTCGACATCGCGCAGGTCGAGACCGGGAAGGCCCGCGTCAGCGCCTTCGAGGAGCTGGCCGACGTCGCCATGACCGCGCGGTACTACGCGCGCACCGCGGCCGCGCACCTGCGCCCCACCCGGCGCCAGGGCGCGCTGCCGGTGCTCACCCGCACCGTGGAGCACCACCACCCGAAGGGCCTGGTCGGCGTGATCAGCCCGTGGAACTACCCGCTCACCCTCGCCGTCTCCGATGCGATCCCGGCGCTCCTGGCCGGCAACGGGGTCGTGCTCAAGCCCGACGCGCAGACGCCGTTCACCGCGCTGATCGCCGTCGAGCTGCTCCACGAGGCCGGGCTGCCCCGGGAGCTGTTCCAGGTGGTCACCGGGGCCGGTCGCGAGCTCGGCGCGCCGCTGATCGAGGGCGTCGACTACCTGATGTTCACCGGGTCCACCGCGACGGGGCGGATCGTCGCCGAGCAGTGCGCCCGCCGGCTGATCGGCTTCTCCGCGGAGCTCGGCGGCAAGAACCCGATGATCGTGCTCGCCGACGCCGACCTGGAGAAGACCGTCGAGGGCGCGGTGCGGGCCTGCTTCGCCAACTCCGGCCAGCTCTGCATCTCGGTCGAGCGGATGTACGTGGAGGACGCCGTCCACGACCGGTTCGTCGCCGCGTTCGTCGAGCGGGTGGCGCGCATGCGGCTGGCTCCCGGCCTGACGTGGGACGCCGAGATGGGCTCGCTGGTGAGCGCCCAGCAGCTCGACGTCGTCGCCCGGCACGTCCGCGACGCCGTCGCCAAGGGCGCGCAGGTGCTCGCCGGCGGGCGGCCGCGCCCGGACCTCGGCCCGCTGTTCTACGAGCCCACCGTGCTCGCGGGCGTGACGGACGAGATGGAGCTGGCGCGCGAGGAGACCTTCGGGCCGGTCGTCGCGATCACCCGGGTGCGCGACGCCGACGAGGCGGTCCGGCTGGCCAACGACACCTGCTACGGCCTGAACGCCAGCATCTGGACGACCGCGGCGCGGGGCGCGGAGCTCGCCACCCGCATCCAGGCCGGGACGGTGAACGTCAACGAGGCCTATGCCGCGGCGTGGGCCTCCCACGACGCCCCGATGGGCGGGATGAAGGACTCGGGCGTCGGTCGGCGGCACGGCCGGGAGGGCATCCTCAAGTACACCGAGAGCCAGACCGTCGCCGTCCAGCGAGGGCTGCCGGTGGGGCCGGTGCCGGGGCTGCCGCTGGAGCGCTACGCGACGGTGATGACCGCCGGGCTCCGGGCGCTCAAGCGCATGCCGTTCCGGAAGTGAGCCCGTCGCCGCCCGGCGTCAGATCCAGCCGTGCCGGCGGGCCTCGGCGACGGCGGCGTGCCGGTTCGGCGCCCGCAGTTTCGCGGCGGCGGCGGAGAGGTGGTTGCGGACCGTGCCGGGGGAGAGGTGGGCCCGCGCGGCGATCTCCTCCACCGGCGCGCCACCGGCGGCGAGCTCCAGGATGTCGGCCTCCCGCGGGGTCAGCGGGCTGTCCCCGGCGCTGATCGCCTCCGCGGCCAGCTCGGGGTCGACGTACCGGCCGCCGGTGTGCACCGTCCGGACGACGGTGGTCAGCACCCCGGCGTTCACCGTCTTGGGGAGGAACCCGCGCACCCCCGCCTCCAGCGCGCGCTTGAGGTGGCCCGGCCGCCCGTGACCGGTGACGATCACCAGCCCGCAGCCGGGCAGGAGGGCGGCGAGGTCGGCGGCCAGCGAGATGCCGTCGCGGTCGGGCAGCTGCAGGTCCAGCACGGCGACGTCGGGAGCGTGTGCCCGCGCCATCGCCAGCGCCTCGCCGGCGGAGGCCGCCTCCGCGACGACGTCGAGGTCGTCCTCCAGCGCCAGCAACGCGGCCAGCGCCGAGCGGATCAGGTTCTCGTCGTCGGCGAGCAGTACGCGGATCACCGGCGTGCCACCACCGGCACCGTGGCCTCCAGCGCGAAACCGCCGTCCGCCGGCCGCGCCCGGAGGCGGCCGCCGAGGGCGGTCAGCCGTTCGGCGAGCCCGGTGAGGCCGTTGCCCCACTCCGTCCCCGGCGCGTCCGCACCGTCGTTGACCACGGTCAGCCCTGCCTCCTGCTCGGTGACGGTCACGGTGATCGTGCACCGCGACGCACGGCTGTGCCGCAGCACGTTGGTCACCGCCTCGCGCACCACCCAGGCGAGCGCGCTCTGCAGCTGCTCGGGCAGCGCCGTCCCGGCGTCCTCGCCCGCCACGCTGCAGGCGACGCCGGCCGCCCGGAGCACCGAGCGGGCACCCGCCAGCTCGCCGCCGAGGTTCGCCGAACGGTAGCCCCGGACGACCTCCCGCACCTCCCGCAGCGACCCTTCGGCGATGCGGCTGATGTCGTCGAGCTCCTCGGCGGCCCCGGGCTGACCACGCCGGACGAGCGCGCCGGCCAGCTGGCTCTTCACCGCGATGGTCGACAGGTCGCGGCCCATCACGTCGTGCAGGTCGCGGGCGAACCGCAGCCGTTCCTCGGCCACCGCCAGCTGGAGGTGGACCTCCCGGCTGCGGGCCATCTCGCGCACCACGTCCAGCACCCAGACCGAGAACCGGAAGGCGGCGATGACCCCGACGACCGCGATGGTGAGCACCACGCCCTGCACCGCCGCGGCCGGGGCCGCCGTGCCGGCGAGGTGGGCCGCGAACCCGCTGAGCACCCCGACGGTGACCGCGTGCGGCAGCAGCCGGCGCGTCGGCCAGACCGTCGAGCAGGTGGTCAGGACGATCCCCAGCGGCACCGCCACCGACCACGGCACGGCCGGGTCGGGGTCGTCGCCGCCGAAGGCCCACACCCCCGCGGCCGCCATGACCCCGGCCGCGACGAACGAGCCGACGAGGGCGGCGGCCGGCAGCGCGTCGCCGTCGCCGTGCGCGGCGAGGCCGAGCCGGGTCAGCACCACCCCGCCGGCGGTCGTACCGAGGGCTCCGGCGAGGTACAGCCCCGCCGCGAGGCCGGGGACGGGATCGACGGCGCTGCCCAGCATGGCGACGGCGATCAGCGGGACGGCGGCGATCAGCGAGTAGAAGGACCACCGCGTGTACAGCTCGATGCGCTCCGGGTCCGAGCGGTCGCCCCACCAGCGGATCACGGTCGGCACCCGGCCATCGTGCCCGAGCCGCCTGCGCCGCCCGTGTCCGCCGGGCTCACCGGCGCGGCGCCCAGCGGAACCCGCGCCGGGCGAGCACCGCCCCCACGACCAGCCAACCGGTGAGGACGGCCAGCGGCAGGAGGGCGGAACCCCATGCGCCGGCCAGGTCGACCGCCTCACCGGTCCAGGTCCGGCCGGCCAGCCCGAGCTGGCTGAGCTCGACGACCGGGGTGACCGGGAGCAACCGCGCCACCGTGGCGACGTCGTCGGGCAGCGCCGACAGCGGGAAGAACAGCCCGGACAAGGCGGAGGACACCATGAGCACGGGCAGCGCCGTGATCTGGGCGCTCTCGGCGGTGCGGGTGAAGGCGGTGCTGGCCGCGGCCAGCAGCACCATCACGGCCGCGCCCCCGACGAGGGCGAGCAGCGGCAGGACGACGTCGACCGGGGCCGCCCACTCGCCGAGGACGGCGATCCCGGCCGCGACGAGGGCGACCTGGGCGGCGGTGACCAGCAGGGTCGGGGCCGCGATGCCGAGGACCACCTCCCCGCCGGTCAGCTCCCCGGTGCGCATGCGCTGCAGGATCAGCTCCTCGCGCCGCGCCACGAAGGTGGTGAGCAGGTTGTAGTACGTGAGGAAGACCAGCAGCACCCCGACGGCGGTGACCACCAGTCGTGGGCCGACGGCGACGGCGTCGTCGCCGAGCCCCATGACGGGGACGGCGGCGACCAGCAGGAGGGGCAGCAGCACGGAGTTGACGACCGCGGTGCGATTCCGCCCGAGCAGGCGGGTCTCGGCGGCGGCGAGGGCGAGCGTGCGCCGGAGCCGGCTGGGCCCGGTGGGGGTCGTCGTGGGCGAGGCGGCGGTCGTGGGGACGGGCATCAGGCGCTCCTGCTCTCGGTGGCGGATCGGTCGGTGGCCTGGGGGGCGCCGTCGGCGACGGCCAGGAACGCCTGCTCCAGAGAGGCCGACCGGGCCTGCAGGCCCGTCAGCTCGACGTCGTGGTCGGCGGCCCAGGCCAGCAGGGCGGTCAGCGCCGCCTGCAGGTCGCGGGTGTGCAGCTCGACCCGGGGAGCGGGGGCGACCAGCCGGGTACCGGGCAGCGGCGGCAGCGGGGGAGCGGCCGGCGGCAGCGAGAACCGGATGACGGCCGGCTGGGTGGCGGCGATCTCCTCCGGGGTGCCCTCCAGCTCGATCCGGCCGGCGCGCAGGATGGCGATCCGGTCGGCCAGCTCCTCGGCCTCCTCGAGGTGGTGGGTGGTGAGGACGACGGCCGTCCCGCCCCGCACCATCTCCTGCACCAGCGACCACACCGTCCGCCGGCTCTCCGGGTCCAGGCCGGTGGTGGGCTCGTCGAGCACCAGAACCCGCGGCCGGCCCAGCAGGGCGAGGGCGAGGTCGAGGCGCCGGCGCTCACCGCCGGAGAGGCTGCGCACCCGGACGTCCGCCCGGGCGGTCATGCCCACCTGCGCGAGCGCCTCGTCGACCGGGCGCGGGGACGTCAGGGTGCGCGCCCAGGTGGACACCGTCTCGCCGACGGTGAGATCGCCCGGCAGGCCGCTGCTCTGCAGCAGCACCCCGAGGTGCGGGCGGACCGCCGCGGGCTCGCGGCGGGGGTCGGCGCCCAGGATCCGCACGGTCCCCTCGTCGGGCGTGGCCAGCCCCTCCAGCACCTCCAGCGCGGACGTCTTGCCCGCCCCGTTGACGCCGAGCAGCGCGAACACCTCGCCGGGGCGCACCTCGAAGGAGATGCCCCGGACGGCTTCGAAGTCGCCGTAGCGGCGCCGCAGGTCGGTGACCTCCACCGCCGGTGGCGCGTCCCGCCGCGGTCCTGGCCGGGCGCGGGGGGAGTCGTCGACGGTGGTCATGCGGAACCTCCTCGGCGCGCCCCGCCGGCCGCCGTCGGGCCGGTCCTCCGGGTCGCACCCCTCACGCTGCCGCCCGGGCGGGCGCGGCACAGGTGCCGTCGTTCACGACCTGCGCCGCCGTCCGCACGCCCGACCCGTGACGCGTGTCATGGGTCGGGACCGCTCGGACCGAGGACGGCCCGGGCCGCGAGGAAGCCCGGGGCGTGCTCGGCGACGTCGAGCTCGTCGACAGGCCCAGATCAGCGGAACCGCGCAGCCAGGCGCTCGTCGGGTGTGGTCATCACCGGACCGTGGCCACGCCGCCGATGACCGGCGATGAGCACCATCACGTGTGGGGGCGGGACCGCTCCGGGTAGGGGCGCGCCAACGCGCCGCCCGGTTCCCGGCCCCGGTGTCGGGCAGAAGGAGTGACCGTGGATCAGCAGGACCAGAAGCGCGCCGAGCTGGGGGTGACGGACGCCCCCGCCGAGGACGAGATCGCCGAGGCGTTCGACAAGATCGTCAGCGAGGGCGCCCAGCGGCTGCACCGCCGGTGGCGGGAGGTGCTGGCGACCGGGATGGCGGGCGGCCTCGAGGTGGCCGTCGGCGTGCTCGCCCTGCTCGCGGTGCTCGAGGCGACCGGCAGCGAGCTGCTGGGCGGCCTCGCGTTCAGCGTCGGCTTCATCGCGCTCATGCTGGGCCGCAGCGAGCTGTTCACCGAAGGGTTCCTGGTCCCGGTGACCGCGGTGTTCGCCAGTCGCGCCAGCGGCGCCCAGCTGGCGAAGCTGTGGGCGGGGACGCTGGTGGCCAACCTGGTCGGTGGCTGGCTGGTCATGTGGCTGGTCGTGCTGGGTTTCCCCGACCTCGCCGACGTCGCCGTCGAGTCCGCCGTGCACTTCGTCGAGGCGCCGCTGGACCTGCAGTCGGTCTCCCTCGCGTTCCTCGGCGGCAGCGTCATCACCCTGATGACCCGGATGCAGCACGGTGCCCACTCCGAGGGCGGGAAGATCGTCGCCTCCGTCATCGGCGGCTTCCTGCTGGCCGGCCTGATGCTCTTCCACTCGATCCTCGACTCGCTGCTCATCTTCGGTGCGTTGCACGCGGGCGCCCCGTTCGGCTACTGGGACTGGCTGGCCTGGTTCTGGTACACCGTGCTGCTCAACATGGCCGGGGGCCTGCTCGTGGTCACGATGATCCGGCTGGTGCGCAGCAAGGAGCTGATCGAGCGCGAGCGCTCGGCGGTCGCCGCGGGCCGGTAGGGGCGCGCCGGCACCGGCTGCCGGCCGGCGTCGGCCATCCTGGCCGCGTGATCGAGCTGACCGGCCTGACCAAGCGCTACCGCGGCCGCGTGGCGGTCGACCGGCTCACCGTGACCGTCGAGCCGGGCCGGGTCACCGGGTTCCTCGGCCCCAACGGCTCGGGCAAGACGACGACGATGCGGTGCATCCTCGGGCTGGCCCGGCCCACCGCCGGGACGGCGACCGTGCGCGGGCGGCCGTACCGAGAGCTGGCCCACCCGATGCGGGAGGTCGGCGCGCTCGTCGACCCGCGTGCCCGCCACCCGGGGCGCACCGCCCACGCCCACCTGCTCGCGCTGGCGCAGAGCAATGCGCTGCCGCGCCGCCGGGTCGACGACGTCATCGCGCTGGTCGGGCTGGAACCGGTCGCCCACGAGCGGGTGCGGGGCTTCTCCCTCGGCATGGCGCAGCGGCTCGGGATCGCCGCCGCGCTGCTCGGCGATCCGCGGGTGCTGCTGCTCGACGAGCCGGTCAACGGGCTCGACCCGGAGGGCATCCGGTGGGTGCGCGAGCTGCTGCGCGACCTCGCCGACGAGGGGCGGACGGTGCTGGTCTCCAGCCACCTGATGAGCGAGATGCAGGACACCGCCGACCACCTCGTCGTCCTCGGCCGCGGCCGGCTGCTCGCCGACGTCCCGATGGCCGAGCTGCTCGGGGCGCACGTCGCGGTGCGGGTGCGGAGCCCGCAGGCCCCCGTGCTCGCCTCCGCGGTGCAGCGCGCCGGCGGCCGGGTGGAGCTGGAGATCGACGGGGCGCTGCGGATCGACGGGCTGGCCGCGGCTGCGGTGGGGGACCTGGCGCACGAGCTCGGCGTGCGGCTGCACGAGCTCAGCCCGGTCACCACCTCCCTCGAGGAGGCGTACCTGGAGCTCACCGGCGACGACGTCGAGTACCGGGCGGGCACCCCGTGAGCCGCGGCGTGCCGTTCTCCGCGGTCGTGGGCAGCGAGTGGACCAAGCTGCGGTCGACGCGCTCCACCTGGTGGTGCTCGGCGCTGTTCGTGCTGCTGGTCGGCGGCGCGGGCTGGCTCGCCGCGGCGACCACGCAGGCAGCGCCGCGGGCGGACCTCGCGGTGAGCTCGGCGCTCACCGGGTTCGGCTTCGGCCCCGTGCCGCTGGTGGTCCTCGGCGTGCTCGTGGTCAGCAGCGAGTTCCGCACCGGGCTGGTGCTGGCCACCGTGACCGCGGTGCCCCGCCGCGGCCGGCTGCTGCTCGCCAAGACCGTCGTCGTCGTCGCCTGGAGCGTGCTGCTCACCGCGGTCGTCGCGGCCCTCTGCCTGCTGGCCGCCACCCGGCTCACCGCCGTCCCCGGGGGCATCCCGCCCACCGATGCCGACGTGCTGCGCCAGCTGTGGCTGCAGGTCGCCGGGGCGGCGCTCACCGGGGTGCTCGCCGTCGGTCTGGGGGCGGCGCTGCGCTCGACGGCCGGTGCCCTCGGCGTCGCGCTGGCGCTGCTGCTGGTGCTCCCGCCGGTGCTCGCGATCGCCGGCACGGAGTTCAGCGTGCGGGTCTCGCGCTGGCTGCCGGCGTTCCGGGTGGGGGAGGACGCCTTCCTCTCCGTGGCGACCTCGTGGCAGACCGGCCTGCTCGTGGCCGGCGCCTGGGCGACGGCGGCCTGGTTGCTGGGTGCGGCGCTGCTGGTGCGCCGCGACGTCTAGTCCCGCGCGGCCCGGCGGATCGCCGACACGTACCGGGCGGTGGCCACCCGCTGGAGCGCCAGGCTCAGCGGACCGGCCAGCCGGGCGGCGGGCGAGGCCAGGCGGAAGAAGACCCGGATCGTGTAGACGACCTCCCCGTCGTCGGTGAGCCGGACGGTGAACCGTTCCTCGCCGCTCTCGGGGTGGCCGGGCAGCGTGCCGTAGGCGAAGCCCCGCTCGGTCCCCTCGGTGGCGGCACAGACGACCCGGCAGGGGATGTCGTACCCCAGCCGCGGCAGCCCCGCGGTCAGGACGACGACGGTGCCCGGTACGCCGGCCGGCCCCGAGGCGCGGATCCGCAGGCCGGCGCCGCGCTGCGCCCGCCAGTCGAGCACCGCGGCGGCCGCCCGCTCGAACGCCGCCCGCCCGGTGCCCACGACCGCGGAGTGCTCCGCGTGGTGGTAGCCGGCCGGCAGCGCGGCGCCCCCGGTGGCGCCCACCTCGGCGTAGGTGAACGGCACGTCGGCGAGCAGCGCCGGATCGGTCACGCGCAGGAAGCCCACGCCCCCAGTCTCCCGTCCACCCGCGCCCGCCGCCGGGTGCGGTCAGGAGACGCGCGGTGCCGCGAGCCGCCGCTGCAGCTCGGCGACGCGGACGGGGACCTCCGCGTCGGGCATGGGGCGGGCCAGCCAGAAACCCTGGGCGGCGTCGCAGCCCAGGCGGGCCAGCTCCGCCCAGGTCGCCCGGGTCTCCACCCCCTCGGCCACCACCCGCAACCCGAGGCTGTGCGCCAGCTCGACGGTCGAGCGCACGATCGTCCGGTCGCCGGCGTCGAGCTCCATCGTCTGGACGAAGGAGCGGTCGATCTTCAGCGTGCTCACCGGCAACCGGGTCAGGTAGGCCAGCGAGGCGTGCCCGGTGCCGTAGTCGTCCACGGACAGCTCCACGCCGAGGTCGCGCAGCCGGTGCAGCACCTCCAGCGCGCGGCCGGGGTCCTTCATCGCCGCGCTCTCGGTGATCTCCAGCTCGAGGCAGCCCGCCGGCAACCCGTGCGCGCGCAGGAGCCCGGCCACCCGGTCGACCAGGCAGGTGTCCAGCAGGCTGCGCGCCGAGAGGTTGACGCCGACGGTGAGCTCCAGGCCCTGGTCCCGCCAGCGCCGGCAGGCGGCCAGCGCCTGCTCCAGCACCGCGTCGGTGATCGGGCGGATCAGGCCGGTCTGCTCGGCCAGCGGGATGAACTCCGCCGGCGGCACCAGCCCGCGCTCGGGGTGCTGCCAGCGCACCAGCGCCTCGACGCCGAGCACCCGGCCGTCGGCGACCGCCACCCGGGGCTGGTAGTGCACGAGCAGCTCGCCGTCCCGGATGGCTCGGCGCAGCTCCCCGAAGGTGCGCAGCTGCGCCGGGGCGTCGGCGTCGAGCGCGGGCCGGTACACCGCGACGCCCAGCTGGTCGGCCTTCGCCGCGTACATCGCGACATCGGCGTGCCGGAGCAGATCCGCCGCCCGCTCGCCCTCGACGGCCACCCCGCAGCTGCCGTCCACCTCCAGCAGGAGCCCGTCGACGGGGAAGGGGCGGCGGATCGCGCGCAGCGCCCGCTGCGCCACCTGCTCGGCCTCCTCGGCCCCGCAGCCGCGCAGCAGCACGACGAACTCGTCGCCGCCCAGGCGGGCGAGCACGGTCTCCTCGCGCAGCTCCTCGGCCAGCCGGTCGGCCACCGACCGCAGCAGGGCGTCGCCGACGTGGTGGCCGAGGGCGTCGTTGACCTCCTTGAACCGGTCGAGGTCGAGCAGGAGCACCGCGATCGCCGGACCGCCGGCCCGCGCGTCGTCGACGGCCGACCCGATCTCCTCGCCCAGCGCAGCCCGGTTCAGCAGACCGGTCAGCGCGTCGTGCCGGGCCCGGTACCGGAGCTCGTCCTCGGCCTGCCGCCGGGAGAGCACCTCCGCCTTGAGCTCGTCCGAGCGGCGCTTGCCGAAGACCATCATCAGCAGGTGCGAGAACGCGAGGACGAGCACGACGTCGTCCGCGGGCCCGCCCAGGCGGTCGGGCAGGCCCCAGTGCACGCTGGCGACGGCGGCGGCCGCGGTGAGGAGGGCGACGACGGCGGCCTCCCGCAGGACGCGGGCACGCAGCGCACGGATCGCACCGGGCTGGGCGGATCGGTCCACGCGCCACCTCCTCCGGCCGGCGACCTCGCGCGGAGGATCGACCGCCCCGGCCCCGTCCTTGAGCAGCGGCGCACCCGGATCCCCCCGACGGGTGGCGCTGCCGGCCGACGCCGTGCCGCCGGGGGCGCGCAGCCGCGCCGGGCGTAGGTTGGCCGCACTGTGCTGCCCTCCGTCACCGCCACCCGCTACGTCACCCCGCTGCGCGAGGGTGGCTCGCTGCCCGGGCTCATGGAGGCCGACGACCTGGGCACCTACGTGGTGAAGTGGCGCGCGGCGGGGCAGGGCGTGAAGGTGCTGGTCGCCGAGGTCGTCTGCGCCGAGCTCGCCCGGGCGCTGGGTCTGCCGGTGCCGGCGCTGGTCACCGTCGACGTCGTCCCCGAGCTGGCCGTGGGCGAGCCCGACCACGAGGTGCAGGAGCTGCTGCAGCGGTCGGCCGGGCGCAACCTCGGGCTGGACTACCTCCCCGGCGCGCTGGACTTCGAGGCCGGCGCCGACGGCGTCGACCCGGAGCTCGCCGGCCGGGTGCTGTGGTTCGACGCGCTGATCGGCAACGTCGACCGCTCCTGGCGCAACCCGAACATGGTGTTCTGGCACGGCCGGCTGCAGCTGATCGACCACGGCGCCGCGCTCACCTTCCACCACCACTGGCCGGGGGCGGAAGCAGCCGTGGTCCGGCCCTACGACGCATCGGCGCACGCCCTGGTCGAGTGCGCCCCCGACGTGCCCGCGGCCGACACGGCGCTGGCCGGCCGGGTCACCCGCGAGCTGCTGGACCGGGTGCTGGCGCAGGTGCCCGGCGAGTGGCTCGACGACCCGCAGGCCGGTGCCGCGCCCGACGCCGTCCGGTCCCGCTACGTCGAGCAGCTGCTCGCCCGGCTGGACGCCCGCGCGGCGTGGCTGCCCGGGGTGGTCGCCGCGGCCGCCGCCGGGGGAGCGGGCCGCCGGCGGGCGCCGCGCGGGGAGAACCGGCCCGCGTGGCTGGGGCCGCCGCCGCCGGAAGGGATCAGCCAGCGATGAAGGACACCTTCGAGTACGCGGTGCTCCGCGTCGTGCCGCGCGTCGAGCGGGGCGAGTCGCTCAACGCCGGCGTGCTCGTCTACTGCCGGCAGCGCGACTACCTGGGCTCGCGGGTGCACCTCGACGTCGACCGGTTGCGCGCCCTGGACCCCACCGCCGATCCGGTGGCCATCGGCCGGGCGCTGCAGGCGGCCGCCGACGTCTGCTCGGCCGATCCGGGCGCCGGTGCGGCCGGGCGGGAGGCGCTCGGCTCCCGGTTCCGCTGGCTCACCGCACCGCGCAGCACCGTCGTCCAGCCGGGACCGGTGCACACCGGCTTGACGGCCGACCCCGACGCCGAGGCCGAGCGGCTGCTGCGCCTGCTGGTGCTCCCGGTCGAGGGCTGACCCGACCTCAGCGGCCGTCGGGCCGTCGCAGCACGACCAGCACCGGCACGGTGAGCCAGGTCAGGGCGCCGAGCAGCTTCGCCCCGTCCTCGAGCAGGTGCCGGCCCTCCGCGAACTGGTCCAGGGCGACCGAGGCGCCCAGCAGCGCCGCGCCGAGGACGACGACGGCGCAGACGAGGTCGCGTGGTGGCCGCAGGAAGGCGATGAGCAGCACGGCGGTCAGCGCGGCGTAGCCGGCGAGGATCAGCTCCTGGGGCACCCCGAGCAACGGGCCGATCGTCTCGTGCAGCAGCAGGGCGTCGTCGGCGGCCAGCACCAGGACCAGGGTGCCCAGCCCCAGCAGCCGGCCGCGCTGCGCGGGCGCGAGCCAGGCCGCGAGGAACGACAGCCCGGCGGTCGTCGCCCACACCATGCCGTTGACGATGCTGACGGCGCCGACGTACCAGGCGGCGTCGGCGGTGACCTGCCAGTCGCGGGTGAAGGTGGAGATCGGCTGGTCGACCAGGTCGGCCAGCACCGTGGTGAGGGCGAGCACCGCCGCACCGGCGGCCAGCGCGGCCACCGGCAGCCACCGGCCGGGATGGCGGCGCGGCTCCCCGGCCGCGGCGGTGGGAGCGGCGACGTCCCGTGTCTCCATGCCGACGACCCTAGGCGGTTCCGGTTCTACCGTCGCGGCCCTGCCGCGAGCCGGGCGCCGGGCCGTGAGCGGCCGTCCACCGCGCGCGACGAGAACGGTGGCCAGGAGGTCAGCGCCCATTCACCGAGCGGTCACGTCGTGGTGGCCGGCGCCCGTTTGGCTTCGCGCGCCCCACTTCCTCTCGATCAAGAGGGTTTTGATGACCGACATCCTCGAGCCGCGCAAGCGCGCGCTGCTGCCCCTGTTCTCCGGCATCCGGCACGGCAGCCGCAGCCACACGACCTGCTTCTACAAGTGCGGCAACGCCTGTGACAGCGCCGTCCCCAACCCGACGGACAACCCGACCTTCGCCGCCGTGGTCCAGCACTCGTTCAGCCGGCGCAACCTGCTGAAGGCGGCCGGCGTCAGCGCCCTGGTCGTCGCGGCCGGACCGGCTCTCCCGGCCGCGGCCCAGGCCCCTTCGTCCCGCCGCGGTGGTGGCGCCGCGGGGGCCCTGACGTTCGAGCCGGTCGAGCAGAACTTCCTCGACGAGCTGGTCGTCCCCGCCGGCTACGCCTCCAGCGTGGTCATGCGCTGGGGTGACCCGGTGCTGCCCGGGGCGCCGCCGTTCCGCATCGACCGGCAGACCCCCGAGGCCCAGGCCAAGCAGTTCGGCTACAACTGCGACTTCATCGGGTGGCTGCCCCTGGACGACCGCAACGCGCTGCTGGTGGTGAACCACGAGTACACCGACGAGCAGCTGATGTTCGCCGGTGTCGCCGACGAGGAGGGTGCGGGGGACATCCCCGACGAGCAGAAGCGCATCGCGATGATGGCGCACGGCATCTCGGTGGTGAAGGTCCGCCGGGACGGTCCGGCCGGTCAGTGGCGGGCCACGCGCGAGCGCGACCGCAACCGCCGGATCACGACCGACACCCCCTTCCTGCTGACCGGGCCGGCCGCCGGCTCCGAGTACCTGCGGACGAGTGCCGACCCCGAAGGCCGGACCGTCCTGGGCACGCTGAACAACTGCGCGGGCGGGGTCACCCCGTGGGGCACGACGCTGCACGGCGAGGAGAACTTCAACCAGTACTTCGGGACGACGGCGCCGATCAGCGAGGCCACCCAGATGGCGGCGCTGCGCCGGTACGGCGTCAGCCCCGAGGACGTCCCGACCCGCAAGTGGCACACCGTCGACCCGCGGTTCGACCTCAGCCAGGAGCCGAACGAGGTCAACCGGTTCGGCTGGGTCGTCGAGGTCGACCCCTACGACCCGACCTCGACGCCCCGGAAGCACACCGCCCTGGGGCGCTTCAAGCACGAGGGCGCCGACGTGCGGATCGCCGAGGACGGCCGGGTCGTGGCGTACTCCGGCGACGACGAGCGCTTCGAGTACATCTACAAGTTCGTGTCGACGAAGAAGTACCGGCAGGGCACCGACCGGGCGACGCGCCAGCACAACATGACCCTCCTCGAGGAGGGTGACCTCTACGTCGCCCGCTTCACCGGCGACTCCCCGGCCGCCGAGATCGACGGCAGCGGCCGGCTGCCCGCCGACGGGGAGTTCGACGGCGTGGGTCAGTGGATCCCGCTGGTCAAGGACGGCCGGTCGATGATCCCGGGCAAGGACGTCGCCTGGGTCCTGACGTTCACCCGCCAGGCCGCCGACCGGCTCGGCAAGCAGCTCGACGAGTTCGGCGACTTCCCGGACCCGGAGAACATCCAGGTCGTCGACGAGTCGAAGGTGCCGACCAAGATGGACCGGCCCGAGGACATCCAGACGAACCCGGTCAACGGCCGGGTGTACGCCGCGCTGACCAACAACTCGAACCGGACCGGGCAGAGCGGCCGCCCGGGGGCGGACGAGGCCAACCCGCTGACCCGCTCGTTCGCGTTCGTGCCCGCGGACGAGGAGGCCGGCACGCCGGCGAGGTTCGAGGAGCGGCCGGGCAACCGCAACGGGCACGTCATCGAGTGGGAAGAGGTCGGGTCCGCCACCGGGGACACGTTCAACTGGCGGATCTTCCTCCTCTGCGGCGACCCGGAGTACCCCGGCACGTACTTCGCCGGCTACGACAAGTCGCAGGTCAGCGCCATCTCGTGCCCGGACAACCTGGAGTTCGACCCGGCCGGCAACCTGTGGATCTCCACCGACGGGAACGTGCTCTCCACGCGCAACCAGGAGGCGGGCACCATCGGCGGCACGAACGACGGGCTCTTCGCCGTTCCCACCGAGGGCCCGGAGCGGGGCCACCTCAAGGCGTTCCTGACCGTTCCCATCGGCGCCGAGTGCAGCGGGCCGATGATCCCGTCGGACGGCCGGTCGGTGTTCGTCTCCGTGCAGCACCCCGGTGAGACCACCGGCTCCACGGTGGAGAACCCGTCGAGCAGGTGGCCCGACATGCAGGCCTACCGGCCGTTCCCGCGGCCGAGCGTCGCCGTCGTCTACCGCCCCGACGGTGGCCGCATCGGCAGCTGAGAGGAGCGCGAGCCCCGCACCGGTCCGGTGCGGGGCTCGCGTCGTCTCAGGGCAGGAAGGCGTCGATGCGGCGGGCCAGCTCCAGGTCCAGCTCGCTGACCCCGCCGGCGGAGTGGCTGACCAGCGTCAAGTGCAGGCGCCGGAAGCGCAGGTCGACGTCCGGGTGGTGGTCCATCTCCTCCGCGACGTCCGCGATCGCGACGATCGCGGCGACGGCGGCGCGGAAGCTCGGCAGCTCGACGGTGCGGCGGATGCCGTCGCCGTCCCCCGACCACAGCGGGAGATCGCGGAGCGCGGCGGAGAGCTCGTCAGGGGCGAGGCGGGGTGGGCGAGGCATCCGCCCATGGTGACGGGGTGTTTCTTCAGAGGTGCAGGCCGCACTCGGTCTTGGTGGAGCCGGCCCAGCGGCCGGCGCGCGGGTCCTCGCCCGGTGCGACCGGGCGGGTGCACGGCGCGCACCCGATCGAGCTGTACCCGATCTCGAACAGCGGGTTGACCGGGATGGAGTGCTCGGCGACGTAGCGGTCGACGTCCGCCTGGGTCCAGGCAGCGATCGGGTTGATCTTGACCATCTCGCGCTTGGCGTCCCAGTCGACGATCTTCGTGCCGGCGCGCGTCGGCGACTCGTCCCGCCGGACGCCCGACCCCCAGGCCACGTAGCCGGACAGGCTCTGCGCCAGCGGCTGGACCTTGCGCAGGGAGCAGCACAGGTCCGGGTCCCGGTCGTGCAGCGCGGGACCGAACTCGAGGTCCTGCTGCGCCACGGTCTGCTCCGGCCGCACGTTGACCAGCGTGATCGGCAGGACCGAGGAGATCCAGTCGCGGGTGCCGATCGTCTCGGCGAAGTGGTAACCGGTGTCGAGGAAGATCACGTGCACGCCCGGGATGGCGGTGCTGGCGAGGTGCGCGAGCAGCCCGTCGGCCATCGAGGAGGTGATGGCGAACCCGTCGCCGAAGGTGTCACCGGCCCAGCGGAGGACGGCGAGCGCCTGCTCGACCGGGTCCTCGATGCCGGCGAACCAGCCGTCGGCCGCCTGGGCCAGCAGCGGCGTCGGACGCAGCGCGATCGTCATCCCTGCACCCCCGTTGCGATCAGGCGGACCGAGAAGGCCCGCAGGCAGGCGCCGCAGCGCCACCCGGCGGCCGACTCCCCTTCGTAGGGCGTCAGCTCCTCGTCCCCGCAGTACGGGCAGTGGAACACCGGAAGCTGCCGGGTCCTTCCCGCGTCCGGATCCTCCGTCACAGCAGCCAGTCCTCCTCGGCGCGGGCGACGTAGTGGGCGAAGGACTCGCCCGGCGTCCGGCGGTCGAGGAAGCCGCGCAGCACGCGCTCGCAGTAGTCCGCGGTCTCGGCCTTCGTCACCTTGTGGCCGCGGAACTTCCGGCCGAAGGTGGCCTCCACGCCGAGGTGGCCGCCCAGGTGCACCTGGAACCCCTCGACCATCTCGCCGGTGTCGTCGCGCACCATCGAGCCCTTGAAGCCGATGTCGGCGGTCTGGAAGCGGGCGCAGCTGTTCGGGCAGCCGTTGACGTTGATGCCGATCGGCACGTCGAAGTCCGGCAGCCGCCGCTCCAGCTCGGCGTAGAGCTCCTGCGCGTGCTGCTTGGTCTCCACGATCGCCAGCTTGCAGAACTCCAGGCCGGTGCAGGCCATCGTGCCGCGGCGGAAGGCGCTGGGCCGCACCTGCAGGTCGTGCTCGGCCAGCGCCTCGATCAGCGGCTCGACGTTCTCGTCGGGCACGTCGAGGATGACCAGCTTCTGCTGCGTCGTCGTCCGGATGCGCCCCTGCCCGTACTCGTCGGCGAGGTTCGCGATCGTGGTGAGCAGCGAGCCGCTGATCCGGCCGGTGCGCAGCGCGAAGCCGACGGCGTTGCGGCCGTCCTTCTGCCGGCTGACGCCGACGTGGTCGCGCTGGTCGTGCTTGGCCGGGGCGGGCGCCGGGCCGTCGGGCAGCGCCTCCTTCAGGTACTCGTCCTGCAGCACCTGGCGGAACTTCTCCGGGCCCCAGTCGGCCATGAGGAACTTGATCCGGGCGCGGTTGCGCTGCCGGCGGTAGCCGTAGTCGCGGAAGACGGCGGTGCAGGCGGCCCAGACGTCGGTGACCTGGTCGGGCCGGACGAAGACGCCGATCCGCTGGGCGAACATCGGGTTGGTGGACAGCCCGCCGCCGACCCAGAGGTCGTAGCCCGCCTCGCCGGCCTCGTTCACGACGCCGACGAAGGAGACGTCGTCGATCTCGGGCTCGGTGCAGTGGTCGACGCAGCCGGACATCGACGTCTTCCACTTGCGGGGCAGGTTGCTGAACTCGGGGCTGCCCACGTACTTCGCGACGGTCTCGGCGATGACGTCGGTGGCGTCGACGACCTCGTCCTCGAGGATCCCGGCCAGCGGGCAGCCGAGCATCACGCGCGGCACGTCGCCGCAGGCCTCCATCGTGGAGAGACCCACCGACTCCAGCCGCCGCCAGATCTCGGGGACGTCCTCGATGCGGATCCAGTGGTACTGCACGTTCTGCCGGTCGGTGACGTCGGCGACGTCGCGACCGAACTCGGTGCTGATGCCGCCGAGGACGCGCAGCGCGTCGCTGGTCAGCTGCCCGCCGTCGATGCGCGCGCGCATCATGAAGTAGGAGTCCTCGAGCTCCTCGGGCTCCAGCACGGCGGTCTTCCCGCCGGGGATGCCCTGGGCGCGCTGGGTGTACAGGCCCATCCAGCGCATGCGGCCCCGCAGGTCACCGGGGTCGATGCCCTCGAACCCGGTCTTCGAGTAGATGTCGAGGATCCGCTGGCGCACCTCGAGGCCGTCGGAGTCCTTCTTCATCCGCTCGTTGGGGTTGAGCGGTTCGCGGTAGCCCAGCGCCCACTGGCCCTGACCGCGCTGCGGCCGGTTGCTGCTCCGGGTGGGGGTGCTCACGTGGCGTACTTCTTCCTGCGCTCGCCGACCGCCCGGCAGCCGGCCGGGGTGGGAGGCGCTGCTGGTTCGGGACGCAGCGGGACAGCTGCGCGGAGGACCTGGGTCAGCGCGCGGCGCGACAGGCGGCGCTGGAGACGAGCGCCAGGTCGATGTGCAGACGCGCGACGAGGAGGCTGCCGCGGTCGGTCATGTCGCGATCCTCCCACATCCCGGGCGACCCGGCGCGCGGCTCACCCGAGGGGGCGGGGCCGCCGCGTGCCGTCGGCCGGTGCGTCGTGGTCTCCCTCGGCCGGGACGGGCTCGCTGAACGACCGCCACGCAGCCTCGAGGGCGACCAGCTCGGCGGCGTGCGGGGGGAGCTGCCCGGCGACGACGTCGGCCACGGTCACCCCCTCGAGCACCCGGCGGTAGGCCTCGCGGGCGGCGACCCACACCTCGGCCAGGCCGGCCGCGGCACCGGGGTAGCTGACGTCCTCCGGCCGCTGGCCGTGCACCTCGGCGAGGAAGCCCTGCTCCACCCGCATCACGCGGGCGATCGAGATCTCCGACGCGGGCAGGGCCAGCCGGTACCCGCCGTCCCGGCCGCGCTGGCTGGTGACCAGGCGGGCGTGCTGCAGGTCGGCGAGGATGGCCTGCAGGAAGCGGTTCGGGATGTCCTGGGCGGTCGCGATGCGATCGCAGGTCAGCGCCTCGGGGGCCGCCGCGGCGAGCTCCACGACGGCTCGGACGGCGTAGTCGACCCGGGCGTTGATGCGCACGCTGCCCATACTGCCGCCATCTGGGAGAGTGCCTGCGTGTTCCGGCTGCGTTTCACCGCCTCGGTGGAGGCGCCGCTGACCGTGGCGTTCGACGTCGCCCGTGCCCTGGGTCGGCCCTGGCCGTTCCCGCTGGAGGAGGTCGTCTCGGTGCGGCCGGAGCGGGACGTGTTCGCCGCGCCGGTCGGGGCGCGCGGTCGGGTCACCCATGCGCGCCGCTTCTCCGCCACCGGCGCCGGCACGCTGGTCGAGGAGCAGGTCGACTGGGAGACCGGGCTGCCCGGCCCGCTCGGTGGCGTGGTCGACCGGCTCGTGCTGCGGCGCCGGGTCGCCCGCGCCATGCAGGCGCACCTGGACGCGTACGCCGCGGCGGCCGCGCTGCGGGCGCGCGAGGTCGTGCAGGTCGTCGGTGCCGCGCTGGTCGACGGCGACCGGCTGCTCGTCGCGCAGCGCTCGGGCGGGCGTTTCGACGGGTGCTGGGAGTTCCCCGGCGGCAAGGTCGAGCCGGGGGAGAGCGACCTGGCGGCGCTCGTGCGGGAGTGTGCCGAGGAGCTGGGGGTGGCGGTCGCGCCGCAGTCCTTCCTGGGGGAGGTGCTCCTGGACGGCACGGTCGGTGGCGGTGCGCCCGGGGCCTCGACGATGCGGGTGTGGTGGGCGCGGATCGCCTCCGGCCGACCGGTGGCGCGGGAGCACACCCAGCTGCGCTGGGTCGGCGCAGCCGACCTCGACGCGCTCGACTGGATCCCCGCCGACCGCCCCCTCCTCCCCGCCGTCCGGGACCTGCTCACCCGTCGCTGAACGCTGTCGGCTCCGGCTCGGAGCCCGGGGAAGAGGGTGCCCGGGACGGCGACGGGCGCCGCGCCCGGAGCGGGAGCGGCGCCCGTCGGTCGCCAGGAGCCCCCTGCGCGGGGGCGGGAGGCCTTACTTGAAGGCGTCCTTCACCTTCTCGCCGGCCTGCTTGAGGCTGCCCTTGGACTCTTCCTTCTTGCCCTCGGCCTGCAGATCGCGGTCGTCGGTGGCGTCACCGAGCGCCTGCTTCCCCTTGCCGGACAGCTCCTCGATCTTGCTGGTGGTCTTGTCCGTGCCGCTCATCGCAGTACCTCCGGTCGTCGTCGGGTGCGTGGGCGGCTTCTACCCGCCCCGGCTCGCCCCGACACGTGCGCCGGAAGCCGTCCGGCTCGACCCGCCCGGTTACGGGACAACCGCCCGCCGGACGCCCTGCGAGGCGTGGAAGTTGCGGTGAGCGCGCGGATCGTGAGCCCAGGTCACAACTCGATGACGGCCGTGGACACCCTCTCCGGGGCGTGCCTAGGGTCCACCCGTCGCAGTCCCGATCCTCCGCGGTCCGGCTGCGTCCGGCTCGAGACCATCCAGTCGCCCACCCGCCCGCGGGTCGTGGGTCGACCTGTCCGTTCCCCCCGCTCGCGCGGGTCGAGGGAGGCATTGCACGTGAAGTTGAGCAAGCGCAGAGGTGGGCTCGTCGCGGCCGGCGTCGCCGCCGCGATGATGCTGTCCGCCTGTGGTGGTAGCGACGACAACGGCGGCGGCGGCGGCACCTCCGCCGACGGCGGCGGTTCGTACAGCATCTACGTCGGCGAGCCGGAGAACGCCCTCATCCCGGGCAACACCACCGAGAGCGAGGGCCACCAGATCATCTCCGGTCTGTGGACCGGCCTGGTGGAGTACGCCGCGGACGGCGAGGTGGAGTACACCGGCGTCGCGGAGTCGATCGAGTCCGAGGACAACACCACCTGGACCGTCGAGCTCAAGGAGGGCTGGACCTTCCACGACGGCACCCCCGTGACCGCGCAGTCGTTCGTCGACGCGTGGAACTACACGGCCTACAGCCCGAACGCGCAGGGTGCCTCGTACTTCTTCTCGAACATCCTGGGCTACGACGACCTGCAGGCCCCCACCGACGACGAGGGCAACGTCACCGGTGACCCCGCCGCCCAGGAGATGAGCGGCCTCGAGGTCATCGACGAGAACACCTTCGAGGTGACCCTCGCGACCCCGTTCGCCCAGTTCCCGGTGACCGTCGGCTACAACGCCTTCTGGCCGCTGCCCGAGGCCTTCTTCGAGGACCCGGAGGGCTTCGGCCGCCAGCCGATCGGCAACGGCGCCTTCGAGGCGACCGAGGAGTTCGTCCCCGGTCAGGGCTTCACCGTCACCCGGTACGAGGACTACGCCGGTGAAGACGCGCCCGTCGCCGAGCAGGTGGAGTTCCGGGTCTACGCCGACCTGAACACCGGCTACAACGACCTCCAGGCCGGCAACCTCGACGTCCTGCCGGACCTTCCGCCGGACGCCATCGCCTCGGCCGAGGACGTGCTCGGCGACCGCTTCCTCGAGGCCCCGTCGTCCGGGTTCACCTACCTCGGGTACCCCACCTACGACGAGCGCTTCTCCGACCCGCAGGTCCGGCAGGCGCTGTCGATGGCCGTCGACCGGCAGGCGATCTCGGACGCCATCTTCGCCGGCAGCCGCGAGCCCGCCGACGCCTACGTCGCGCCCGTCGTCGACGGTTACCGCGAGGGCGTCTGCGAGTACTGCGAGCTGGACGTCGAGCAGGCCAACCAGCTCCTCGACGAGGCGGGCTTCGACCGCAGCCAGCCGATCGAGCTGTGGTTCAACGCGGGCGCCGGCCACGACGCGTGGGTGCAGGCCGTGGGCAACCAGCTGCGCGAGAACGTCGGTGTCGACTACGTCCTGCGGGGCGAGCTGGACTTCGCCGAGTACCTCCCGCTGCTGGACGAGCAGGGTGTGACCGGTCCCTTCCGCCTCGGCTGGAGCATGGACTACCCGAGCCCGCAGAACTACCTGGAGCCGCTGTACTCCACCGCGGCCCTGCCGCCGGCGGGTTCCAACGCCACGTTCTACTCGAACCCGGAGTTCGACGCGCTGATCCAGCAGGGCAACAGCGCCGAGAGCAACGAGGAGGCCATCGAGTACTACAACCAGGCCGAGGACATCCTGCTCCAGGACATGCCGATCATCCCGATGTTCTTCGACGTGGAGCAGGCCGCCCACTCGGAGAACGTCAGCGACGTCGTGATCGACGTGTTCGGCGACATCGACCTCAAGAAGGTCACGCCGCAGGGCTGAGCAAGCCGCACCGCACGGCCGCCGCCGGGGATCCCCGCCCAGACCGGGCCGGGCTCCCCGGCGGTCGGCCGCTCGGGCTCGTCCCGCATCATGGACGACGCCTCCGCGCCCGCCACATGGGCGCGGCGCGTCTCGACCGAGGAGCGACATGGGCCGCTACATCGCGCGCCGCTTTCTACTCACCATCCCCGTCCTGGTCGGGGCCTCCTTTCTGATCTTCGCGCTGGTCTACGCGCTGCCGGGCGACCCGATCCGCGCCCTGGGCGGCGACCGCCCCCTCGCCCCCGCCGTGGTCGCCCAGCTGACCGAGGAGTTCAACCTCAACGACCCGCTGTGGCTGCAGTACGTCAAGTACGTCGGCGACCTGCTGCAGGGTGACTTCGGCACCGACTTCCGCGGCCGCGAGGTGCTGGACACGATCTCCCAGCGGATGCCGGTCACCGTGCGGCTGGCGCTGGTCGCCATCGCCTTCGAGATCGGCATCGGCATCGTCGCCGGCGTGCTGGCCGGCATCCGCAAGAACGGCTTCTTCGACAACGTGGTGCTGGTGAGCACCACGCTGATCGTGTCGATCCCGATCCTGGTGCTGGCGTTCGTCGCGCAGTACACCTTCGGGCTCCAGCTGGGCCTGTTCCCGATCGCCGGCATCAACGAGGGCTGGTACAGCTACCTGCTGCCCGGCCTCGTCCTCGCCGCCGGGTCGCTGGCCTACGTGGCTCGCCTCACGCGGACGAGCATCGCCGAGAACATGCGCGCCGACTACGTGCGCACCGCGCGCGCCAAGGGCCTGCCGCGCCGCGACGTCATCGTCCGGCACACGCTGCGCAACAGCCTGATCCCCGTCGTCACCTTCATCGGCGCCGACATCGGCACCCTCATGGGCGGCGCCATCGTCACCGAGACGGTGTTCAACCTGCCGGGCATCGGCCGGGCCGTCTTCGACGCCGTGCGGGCCCAGGAGGGCGCCGTCGTCGTCGGCATCGTGACGCTCCTGGTCTTCGTCTTCATCTTCTTCAACCTGGTCGTCGACGTGCTCTACGCCGTCCTCGACCCGAGGATCCGCTATGAGTGACCCGAAGTTGACGGCCGTCGGTCACGACGAGGCCGGGGCCGGCGCCGTGACCGGGGCGCACGACGAGGAGGCGCAGGCCCGCCAGAACAGCCTCTGGAGCGACGCCTGGCGGCAGCTCAAGGGCAACTTCCTCTTCTGGATCGGCGCCGTGCTGGGCCTGCTGTTCGTCGGCATGGCGCTGCTGCCGTCGGTCTTCGCCCGCGGGGTCGACCCGCGGTCGTGCAACCTGGCCAACTCCAACGCCGAGCCGTCGGCGGAGCACTGGTTCGGCTTCGACCAGCAGGGCTGCGACTACCTGGCCAACGTCGTCTACGGGGCCCGGAACTCGCTGATCATCGGTCTGCTGGCGGTCGTGGTGATCCTGGTGCTCGGGGTGCTGGTCGGGGCCATCTCCGGCTACTACGGCGGCGTCACCGACAGCATCCTGAGCCGGATCGCGGACATCTTCTACGCGCTGCCGCTGATCCTCGGCGCGCTGGTGGTCCTGCGCAGCGGCATCCTCGGCCGGGGCGTGGTCGCGGTGGCGATCGCGCTGGCGCTCTTCGGCTGGATGACCGCCATGCGGCTGGTCCGGTCTCAGGTGATCGCGATCAAGAGCTCGGACTACGTGGCCGCCGCCCGGGCGATGGGGGCCTCCGACACCCGCATCCTGATGCGGCACATCCTGCCCAACGCCGTCGCCCCGGTGCTCGTCTACGCCACCATCACGATCGGCATCCTCATCGCCGCGGAGGCGACGCTGACCTTCCTCGGGGTGGGGCTCCAGCCGCCGGCGATCTCGTGGGGTCTGCAGATCAACACCGGGCAGAGCCTGCTGCGCACCGCGCCGCACGCCGTCCTCTTCCCGAGCCTGATCCTCACCCTGACGGTGATGGCCTTCGTCCTCATGGGTGACGCCCTGCGCGACGCCCTCGACCCGAAGCAGCGTTCATGAGCACCGCGTCCACATCCGTTCCGTCCGGCCCCGCCCGCGGTGCCGGGACACCCGTCCTCGAGGTCGACGACCTGCGGGTGGAGTTCCGCACCGAGTCCGGGGTGGTCAACGCCGTCAACGGCGTGAGCTACACGGTCTCGGCGGGGGAGACCCTCGCCATCCTGGGGGAGTCCGGCTCCGGCAAGTCCGTCTCCGCCCAGGCGATCATGGGCATCCTCGACTCCCCTCCGGCGGAGGTCACCAGCGGCCGGATCGTCTTCGAGGGGCGTGACCTGCTCACGCTGCCGGAGGAGGAGCAGCGCAAGGTCCGCGGGCCGGGGATCTCGATGATCTTCCAGGACGCGCTCTCCTCGCTGAACCCCGTGTACAGCGTCGGCTTCCAGATCGGCGAGATGTTCCGGGCCCACCGGGGCACCTCCCGCAAGGAGGCCAAGGAGCACGCGGTCGAGCTGATGGAGCGCGTCCGCATCCCGGCCGCCAGGCAGCGGGTGAACGACTACCCGCACCAGTTCTCCGGCGGCATGCGCCAGCGCGTGATGATCGCCATGGCGCTCGCGCTGGACCCGCGCATCCTCATCGCCGACGAGCCGACCACCGCGCTCGACGTCACCGTGCAGGCGCAGGTGATGGACCTGCTCAAGGACCTGCAGCGGGACACCGGGATGGGGCTCATCCTCATCACCCACGACCTCGGCGTGGTCAACGAGGTGGCCGACAACGTGGCGGTCATGTACGCCGGCCGCATCGTGGAGCGCGGCACCGTCGACGAGGTGTTCGGCAACCCCGCCCACCCCTACACCGACGGCCTGATGCGCTCCATCCCGCAGGTCGAGGTCAAGGGCGGCCGGCTCCAGCCGATCGGCGGGCAGCCGCCCAACCTGGCCGCGATCCCGTCGGGCTGCCCGTTCCACCCGCGCTGCCCCAGGCGCCGCACCGGTGCGGAGGCCGCCGCGGGCCGCGACTGCGTCGCCGACGCCCCGCCGCTGCGGCTGGTCGTCCCCGGTCGCGAGGCGGCCTGCCACTACAGCGAGGAGGTCCTCGGTGTCTGACGCCAGCTCCGGGAGCAGCGCAGCGGACCGGTCCGCGGAGGCGGACCGGCAGAGGCTGTCCGACGCGGCCGACGCGGCGGCGACCCGCCCGGCCCACCGCCCCGGTGAGGTGCTGCTGGAGGTCAAGGACCTCAAGAAGCACTTCCCCCTCACCCAGGGCATCGTCCTCAAGCGCACGGTCGGCCACGTCCGGGCCGTCGACGGGGTGAACCTGCAGCTGCGCCGCGGCGAGACGGTCGGCCTGGTGGGTGAGTCCGGCTGCGGCAAGTCGACGGTCACCAAGCTGCTCGTGTCCCTCGAGAAGCCGACCGACGGCCAGATCCTCTACAAGGGTGACGACGTCACGAAGATGAGCGGCCGCGCGCTCAAGCAGTACCGGCGCGAGGTCCAGATCATCTTCCAGGACCCCTACGCCTCGCTGAACCCGCGGATGACCGTCGGGGACATCGTGGCCGAGGGCTGGTCGGTGCACGCCGACGTCGCGCCGAAGCAGGGGCGGCTGCAGCGCACCCAGGAGCTGATGGAGCGGGTCGGGCTGAACCCCGACTTCGTCAACCGGTACCCGCACCAGTTCTCCGGTGGGCAGCGGCAGCGCATCGGCATCGCCCGGGCCCTGGCCCTGCAGCCCGAGGTGATCGTCTGCGACGAGCCGGTGAGCGCCCTGGACGTCTCGGTCCAGGCGCAGGTCGTCAACCTGCTGGAGGACCTGCAGAACGACTTCGGGCTCTCCTACCTCTTCATCGCCCACGACCTGTCCGTGGTGCGGCACATCTCCGACCGGGTCGCGGTGATGTACCTGGGCAGCATCGTGGAGGAGGGCACCGACGCCCAGGTCTACGGCTCGCCGTCCCACCCGTACACGCAGGCGCTGCTCTCCTCCGTCCCGGTGCACGAGCCGCACCTGCGCGGGCTCAAGGAGCGGATCCTGCTGCAGGGCGACGTCCCGAGCCCGGCCAACCCGCCGTCGGGCTGCCGGTTCCGCACCCGCTGCTGGAAGGCCCAGGACATCTGCGCCACCGAGCCGCCGGCCCTGGTCGACCGGGGGCAGGGCCACCCGTCGGCGTGCCACTTCGCCGAGGCGCGCGCGGTCGTCCCCACCGAGGGCTGAGCACCTCGCGCTGGGATCAGGTGACCTGATCCCAGCGCGTCCTCCCTCGCGGTGCACGGTGAGGGAGGACGCCGCACGGTGAGGGAGGACGGCGCACGGTGGGGGAGGACGGCGCTGCGGCCACCCGGCCCCCTCGCCGCGGCGACGGCCTCAGGGAGAATGGCCGACCGTGACCGCTGACCGACGACTGCTCCTCGTGCACGCGCACCCCGACGACGAGACGATCAACAACGGCGCCACGATGGCCCGCTACGTCGCCGAGGGCGCCCGCGTCACGCTGCTCACCTGCACGCTGGGGGAGGAGGGGGAGGTCCTCGTGCCGGAGCTCGCCCAGCTCGCCGCGGACCAGGCCGACCAGCTCGGCGGGTACCGCATCTGGGAGCTGCGCGCGGCGATGGCGGCGCTCGGGGTCGTGGACGTCCGCTTCCTGGGCGGACCGGGGCGGTACCGCGACTCGGGGATGATGGGCACGCCGGCCAACGACCACCCGCGCGCGTTCTGGAACGCCGACCTCGACGAGGCGGTGGCGCACGCCGTCGCCGTGGTCCGCGAGGTCCGGCCGCAGGTCCTCGTCACCTACGACGAGTTCGGCGGCTACGGCCACCCCGATCACATCCAGGCCCACCGGGTGGCGATGCGGGCGGTCGAGGCCGCGGCCGACGCCGGCTACCGCCCCGATCTCGGCCCGGCCTGGGAGGTGGCGAAGGTGTACTGGTCGGCCATGCCGCGCTCGGTGGTGCGGGAGGGCATCGAGGCCCTCGCCGCGCTCGGCGAGGCCTCGCCCTTCGAGGCGCTGGGGGACCTCGACGACGTGCCCTTCGTGGTGCCCGACGAGGTGGTCGACTGCGCCGTCGACGCCCGGGCGTACGCCGATCGCAAGGACGCCGCCATGCGCGCCCACCCGACCCAGATCACCGTCGACGGGCCGTTCTTCGCGCTGTCGAACAACCTCGGCCAGGAGGTGCTCGGCGTCGAGTACTACCGGCTGGTCAAGGGTGAGCGCGGACCCGGCGCCGGTCCGGACGGCCGGGAGGACGATCTCTTCGCCGGTCTGCCGGGGTGAGCCGCCGGTGGCCGGCCACGGTCGCTCTGGGAGTCGCGGCGGTCGTCGTCGCGGCATGGCTGGCGATCGTGGAGGTGTTCTGGCTGCCGCTGCGGGTCGGTGGCGTGCTGCTGCCCGTCTCGGTGGTCGCGGCGGTGGTGGGCAACCTGCTGCTGGTCCGCGCGGCGCTGTGGCTGAGCGGATCGAAGGTCGTCGCCGCGCTCCCCGCCGTCACCTGGCTGGTCGTCGCGCTGGCGGCGATGGTGCGCCGCCCGGAAGGGGACCTGCTGCTGGTCTCCGGGGGTGCGCTGGGCGCGGCCAGCAGCGCGTTCCTGCTGCTGGGGGTGCTCGCCGCGGCCCTCGCCGTCGGCCTGGCCCTCGGCACGCCCGTCCGGCGGACCACGGCGGCGAGACCCCCCGGTCGCGGTGGTGCCCGGTGAACCCCGGCCGCGCGTAGCGAGCCGGCACCGGTGCGCGGCGCCTCAGTTCCGCCGCGGCGTCACCGCATCGTGCGCGGCCGGCAGCGGGCGGGCGTTCAGCCAGCCCAGCACCCGCTCGGCCGGCATGGGCCGGGAGATGTGGTACCCCTGCGCGACGTCGCAGCCCCACTCGCGCAGGGCGGCGAGGGCATCGGCGTCCTCGACGCCCTCGACCACCATGCTCATCCCGAGGTCGCGGCTCAGCTGCAGCGTGCTGCGCACGATCGCCGCCGCCCGCGGGTCGGAGGTCAGGTGCGTGACGAAGCTGCGGTCGAGCTTGAGCTCGTCCACCGGCAGCGCCCGCAGGTAGGACAGCGACGAGTAGCCGGTGCCGTAGTCGTCCACCGAGAGCCGCACGCCGAGCCGGCGCAGCCCCGCCATGACCTGCTGGCTGCGGGCGGCGTCGGCCATGAGGACGTCCTCGGTGATCTCCAGGACCAGCGCGCTCGCGGGCACCGAACAGGCGTCGAGCAGCATCGCCACCTGCTCGGGGAGGGCGACGTCCTGCAGGTTGGACACCGAGAGGTTCACCGCGACCGAGAGGTCGTGGCCGTGGGTCCGCCAGGTGTGCAGGTCCCGCAGCGAGCGCTCCAGCACCCGCAGCGCCAGCCGGCGCATGAGGCCGGCCTGCTCGGCCAGCGGCAGGAAGACGTCGGGGTAGAGCAGACCGCGGTCGGGGTGCTCCCAGCGGACCAGCGCCTCGACCCCGACGACGGCGCCGGTGGGCAGGTCCAGCTGGGGCTGGTAGTGGTTGACCAGCTCATCGCCGTCGAGCGCCGATCGCAGCTGCTCCAGGGTCTCCAGCCGGTCGCGGGAGGCCGGGGTGCCGTCGGGTGCCCAGACCTCGTAGCCGTGGCGGCCGCGCTTGGCCGCGTACATGGCGGTGTCGGCCCGGGCCAGGAGCAGCGAACGGTCCCGACCGTGGTCCGGGCAGAGGGCGATGCCGATGCTGGCGTCCACGTGCAGCGACATCCCGTCGAGGACGAAGGCGTCGCGCAGCGCGACGCCCAGGCCCTCGGCGACCTCGCGGGCCCGTGCGGCGTCGGCGTCGGGCAGCAGGACGGCGAACTCGTCACCGCCCATGCGGGCCAGTAGGTCCGCGGGCCCCAGCGTCCGCTCGAGGCGGGGGCCGACCAGGCAGAGCAGGTCGTCGCCGACGCTGTGCCCGAAGCTGTCGTTGATCTCCTTGAACCGGTCGAGGTCGATCATGAGCAGGGCGCAGCGCCGGCCACGGTCGCCGTAGACGGTGGCCTCGACCGTCTCGATGAACTTGCGGCGGTTGGCCAGGCCGGTGAGCGGGTCGTGGTGCGCCTCGGTGGCCAGCTGGGCCAGGCGTTCCTGCTCGGCGGCGCGCAGCTCGGCGTTCTCCACGACCAGCGCGCCCTCGAGCGTCACCTGCCGGACGGCGTCGCGGACCGACGAGCTCCAGGTGCGGGGTGCGCCGACCGATCCGGTGACCACCAGGCCCTGGAGCCGGTCGCCGGACATCAGCGGCACGCTGATGTAGGAGCTCACCTCCAGCGCCCGCACGAGCTCCGGGTCGAGCAGGTCGGTGGTGGCGGCGTCCTCGACGAAGACGGCGGACTTCTCCTCGTTCGTGAGCCGCCACAGGGGGACGCCGCTCGCCGCCCGGCCGACCAGCCGGGTCTGCACCACCTGCTTGTGCTCCTCCGGCCAGTCGACGTGCCGGACCTCGCTGATCCGCCCGTCGCCGTCGACCAGGTAGGCCGCGCTCCGGTCGGTGCCGGCCAGTCGCTGGACGGCACGGGCGAGCACCTCGGCGGCGGCCGCCACCCCGGTCACCGCCGAACCGTCCACCAGGAGCTGCCGGACGACGCGGGCGGTCGTGAGCGACGCCGCACGGGCCTGGCTGGTGCGGGCCTGCTCGATGACGCCGCCGAGGTGCGCACCGGCGGCGGCGGCCAGCCGGCGGACGTCCTCGGAGAACGGTCGCACCTGCGTGCTGTCCAGGGTGAGGACGCCGGCCAGGTCGGGGCTGCGACCGAGCGGGACCGCGAGCGCGGAGGCGATGTGGAACGAGTCGACCCACCACCCCGAGATCAGTCCCGACTCACGGTCGGCGGTCATCGGGGTACCGGTGCGCAGCACGGTCTCGGCCAGCTCGGGGGCGACGGGCGCGTTGCGGAACTGCCGCCAGGTGGCGAGGTCCTGCCGGCCGTCGGCGTAGGCGGCCATGCGGGGGACGAGCCGACCGTCCTGCAGCAGGAAGACGCAGGCGCGCTCGACCTCGCCGAGCTCGGCGAGCTGGCGGCAGGCCGAGCCGAGCAGGTGGTCCATCGACTGCGCCTGCGCGGCCGACTCGATCAGCTTCAGGAGCACGGCGGCCTGGTCGAGCCGGCGCTGCTGGGTGCGCCGGCTCCACGCCTCGGTCAGCGCCGCGGCGATCCGCGGGGTGACCTGGCGCAGCAGGTGGGGGGCGGCGGCCGCGGCGGGCTCCACGGTCAGGACGCCGACGACCTCGCCGTCGAGCACCAGCGGCTCGCCGTGCGCGGAGCGGATGCCGACCTCGGCGAGCTCGCGGTCCTCGGCCCGCCGCCCGCCGGCGTGGGCGACGACGGCCCGGCGGCCGGTCACGACGGCGGAGAGGAAGGGGGAGTCGGCCAGCACCGCGGGGGTGCGCAGAGCCGGGTGCAGGGGAAGCGGTTCGCGGGCGGCGCAGCCGGAGTGCCGGAAGGGGACGACGAGCTCGGTCGTGGCCTCGTGCACCCACACCGACACCCGCGTCGCCCCGGAGGATGCGCGCAGCCGGAAGAGGAGGTGGACCAGGGCGGCGTGCGCGTCGAAGGGGGACGCCGGCGGCTCGAGCCGCGGCGTTGCTTCGTCCTGCGTCGTCCGGGACACGTGATCGAGATCGGCGCCCTGCTCCGGTGCTTGAGCGGGCGCCGGCGACCCACCCCGATGGGGGGAGCCCCCCGGGAGCAGCGTCGACGTGCCCCGCTCGGGGGACGTGACGGGTGGCCCGTCGAACGCGCCCCGGCGCGGGAGGTGATACTAGGAGCGCATCTGACGCGACCGGCCCCGGCCGGCGCGCCGCCCGAGAGTCCCCGGGAGGGAACCCCGTGACCTACGTCATCACCCAGGCCTGCGTCGACGTTCTCGACAAGGCGTGCATCGACGAGTGTCCGGTGGACTGCATCTACGAGGGTGACCGGATGCTCTACATCCACCCCGACGAGTGCGTCGACTGCGGGGCGTGCGAGCCGGTGTGCCCGGTGGAGGCCATCTACTACGAGGACGACGTCCCGGACAAGTGGAAGGACTTCTACAACGCCAACGTCGAGTTCTTCTCCGACCTGGGCAGCCCCGGCGGCGCCGCCAAGACCGGGAAGATCGGCAAGGACCACCCGCTGGTGGCCGCGCTCCCGCCCCAGGGCGAAGGCAGCTGACCGCTGCGGTCCCCGGCGCGCCACGGGCGCTGCCGGACTTCCCCTGGGACTCCCTGACCGGGGCGCGGGCACGTGCTGCGCTGCACCCGGGCGGAGTGGTCGACCTGTCGGTCGGCACCCCGGTCGACGGCACCCCGGCGGTCCTGCGCGAGGCGCTGGCCGGGGCGGCCGATGCCCCCGGCTACCCGACGGCGCTCGGCACCGCGCGGTTGCGCACGGCCGCCGCGGACTGGCTCCGCCGGCGGCTGGGCGTGCACGTCGCCGACCCGCTGGGCGCGCAGCCCTCGCTGATCCCGACGGTGGGCTCCAAGGAGCTCGTCGCGCTCCTCCCCACCCTGCTGGGGCTCTCCGGCGGTGCGAGCACCGTGGTCGTGCCCGAGGTCGCCTACCCGACCTACGAGGTCGGCGCGGTGCTCGCCGGCCTCGCGGTGCGCCGGAGCGACACCCCGCCGGCCGACGCGGCCGGCATCTCCCTCGTCTGGCTGAACTCGCCGGGCAACCCCCACGGCCGGGTGCTGACGGTCGACCAGCTGCGCGCGTGGGTCGCCTGGGGCCGCGCGCACGACGTGCCCGTCGTGGCCGACGAGTGCTACATCACGCTGGGCTGGGACGTGGCGCCCCGGTCGATCCTGCACCCCGACGTCGCCGGTGCGGACCACGCCGGGCTGCTGGCGGTGCACTCGCTGTCCAAGCAGTCGACGGCGGCCGGCTACCGGGGTGGCCTGCTCTCCGGCGATCCGGAGCTGGTGCGCCGCGTCTGGGAGGTGCGCCGCCACCTCGGCCTGCTGGTACCGGGGCCGGTCCAGGCCGCCATGGCCGCCGCGCTGGACGACGACGCGCACGTCGACGCCCAGCGCGAGCGGTACCGCCGACGGCGGGAGAGGCTGGCCGCGGCGGTGCGTGCGGCCGGCATGCGGATCGACCACTCCGAGGGCGGGTTGTACCTCTGGGCCACCCGTGACGAGGACTGCTGGGTCACCATCGACCGGCTGGCCGGGCTCGGGATCGTGGTCGCCCCCGGGAGCTTCTACGGCCCCGCCGGTGCCCGCCACGTCCGGCTGGCGCTGACCGCCACCGACGAGCGGATCGACGCGGCGGTACAGCGGCTGGCCGGCTGAGCCCGGCGCCTGGTGTTCACCGGCGGACCTTCGGCCGGCCGGTGAACGGGTGAGGGAGTCGCCGGCGCACCCCGGGTCTCAGGGGGGCTCCCGGTACCGGATCACCGTGCCGGCACCCACCCGCCGCGCGGCGGTGAGGCTCAGCGTGGCGCGGCGGAAGATCTCGCCGGCCCGGAGCGCGGGGTCCACCGGCGCGATGCCCGCCGCCGCGTGCACCCCCGGGATGCCCAGCGCGAGCACCGCCGAGACCAGCCGGGTGGCGGCGGTCTGCGCGGCCGCCACCGGGCCGGCGAGCACGATGCCGAAGTCCGCGGGCCCGCAGGAGGCCACCCAGTCGTCTCCGCGGATGGAGCGGGCCAGGAGCATGGTGACCTGCGCCATCGTGCCCGGCGGGGCGGGCCACCCGTCGTCACGGCGCAGCAGACCGAGCGCGATGAGGCTGGTCGGCTGGCGGGCGGCTGCCGGCAGCTCCTCGGCCAGACGCTGGAGCAGCGCCTCCCGCGAGGGCAGGAGGGCCGTCACGTCGGCGGCTGCGGCGGGGACCGCGCGGGGGAGGTCGTCGGACGCGATCGTCATGGCGAGGAAGTCGGTGCCACGGGGGCGTTCGTTGAGCGCCGCGCCTGCCACGTCCCCCCGCCGGGGGACCCGGGCCCACGCCGGGACCGGGCGCGGCGGCCGTGGTCAGGTGCAGTCGAGCGTCTCGGCCGCCAGGGCGGCCGTGAGCTGCTGCGCCATGCCCTCCCACTGCTGGTACAGCTCCGGGTACGCCGAGCGCTGCACGGCCTGGGCCATCTCGGTGAGCCGGCCCGCCTCCCAGCCGGGGACGGTCACCAGCCCGTCGTAGAACTTGCCGGCGGCGTACACCGGGTCGCGCACCTGCTCGGGCGTTCCCCAGCCCTGCGAGGGCCGCTGCTGGAAGAGGCCTAGGGAGTCGCGGTCGCCGTAGTCGAGGTTGCGCAGCCGCGACTCCTGCTGGGCGGTGGCGAGCGCGATGACGACGGCCCGGTCGGGCAGCCCGCGGTCCCGGCCGACCCGGGCGATCGTGGCCGCGTTGGCGGCCTGCTCGGCGGTGACCGTGACCGAGCCGTCGGGCACGGTGCAGGTGCCGGTCGCGGGGGGTTCCCAGTGCCGCTCGGCGCCCCAGCCGACGCCGGCCAGGAGCGCGGCGGTCACCAGCAGCGCCGGCCACCACCGGACCAGCCCGGTGGCGCCCCCGGACCGGCCGGACCGCTGGGCCGCCGGGCGGCGGACGGGAGGACGACGGCGGGGGCGACGCCCGGTGCCCCGGCGTCCGCCCCCGTGCCCGGTGGCGCGGCGGCGGGCGGCCGGCCGGGCACGGGTGGTGCTGCGCGCCCGGGCTGCGGCGTGGTGCGTCGCGGTGCGGGGGCTGGTCATCGTCCACCGACTGTAAGCGGCGTTCCTGACCGTTCCCCGGACGCGGTCACGGGCCGGCGCCGGCGAGGCGCGGGGGAAGTGGGACGAGCGCCGTGCCCGCACCGTTCGCGTGGCCGGGTCTCCGCCGGCCACCGCTGCGTCTCCCGGTCGCCGGAGGGCGTGCGCGCCGTCTCCGGGGGCTGTTCCCGCCCGGCTCGCGTCGATAGCGTGTGCCCGCCGTCGAGGAGGAGCCATGGTTGACGTCCTGTTGCCCGGGATCACCACCACGCGGGTGACCACCCCGCGACTGACCCAGAACGTCGTGCACCCGGCCGCCGTCGAGCCGGCGGCGCTCGGCGCCGCCGGCGGCGAGGTCGTCCTCTTCGTGCACGGCAACGTCAGCTCCGCGCTCTTCTGGCAGCAGACGTTGCTGACCCTGGCCGAGGAGGCGCGCGTGCGGCCGGTCGCGGTCGACCTGCGCGGCTACGGCGCCACCGATCCGCTCCCCGTGGACGCGCGCCGGGGCGTGCGCGACTGGGCCGACGACGTCGCGGCGCTGGTGGAGACCCTCGGCGTCGAGCGGGTGCACCTGGTCGGCTGGAGCATGGGCGCGGGCGTCGTGCTGCAGTACCTGCTCGACGCGCCCGCGCGGGTCGCGTCGGTGGCGCTGGTGGCCCCGGTCTCGCCGTACGGCTTCGGCGGGACGGCCGGGCCGGAGGGACGACGCCTCGCCGAGGACGGCGCGGGCTCCGGGGGCGGCGCGGCCAACCCCGAGTTCGTCGCCGCGCTCGCTGCCGGCGACACGGGCACCGGCAGCCCGACCAGTCCACGGTCGATCTTGCGGGCCTTCTACGTGGCGCCGGGGTCCCTGCCGCTGGACCCCGCGATGGAGGACGTCTTCGTCGCCTCGATGCTGTCCACCCGCACCGGTGCCGACCACTACCCGGGTGACTCCGTGCCCAGCCCGACGTGGCCGGGGGTGGCCCCGGGGGAGCGCGGCGTGCTGAACACGATGGCGCCGACGGTCATGGACGTGTCGGGTCTCGCCGAGCTGGCCGACAAGCCCCCGGTGCTGTGGATCCGGGGGGACGCCGACGCGATCGTGTCGGACACCTCGGCGTTCGACCTGGCCTACCTGGGGCAGCTGGGTGCGGTGCCCGGCTGGCCGGGAGAAGCGGTCTGCCCGCCGCAGCCGATGATCGCCCAGACCCGCGCCGTGCTGGAGCGGTACGCCGCGGCCGGGGGCACCTACCGCGAGGTCGTCCTCCCCGGGGTCGGGCACTCCCCGCACGTCGAGCGGCCGCAGGAGTTCGTGGTGGCCCTGCTGGAGCACCTCGCACCGGTTCGCTGACCCGTCGTGCCGAGTGCGGCCCGGAGGTGGAAGGACCACCCGGCCCCCCGCCGCTCGCCCGCTCGCGGCGGGCCCCTGCAGGGCGGCCGTCAGTTGGCGTGCAGCTCGGCGTTGAGCGCGCCCCAGTCGCCGTTCCGGGGCAGCGCCTCGAGCGCGCCGCTGACGCTGTTGCGCCGGAAGAGCAGCCCGTCGCGGCCGGAGAGCTCCTTGGCCTTGACGTGGGAGCCGTCGGGCAGCGTGACCCGTGAGCCGGCGGTGACGTAGCACCCGGCCTCGACGACGCAGCCGTTGCCGAGGGAGATGCCGATGCCGGCGTTGGCGCCCAGCAGGCAGCCGCTGCCGATCGAGATCACCTGGGTGCCGCCGCCCGACAGGGTGCCCATGATCGAGGCACCGCCGCCGATGTCGCTGTCGGCGCCCACGACCACGCCGGCGCTGATCCGGCCCTCCACCATCGAGGGCCCCAGCGTGCCGGCGTTGAAGTTGACGAAGCCCTCGTGCATGACGGTGGTGCCCTCGGCCAGGTGGGCACCGAGGCGGACCCGGTCGGCGTCGGCGATCCGCACGCCGGACGGGATGACGTAGTCGACCATCCGCGGGAACTTGTCGACGCCGAAGACGGTCACGTGGCCGAGGGCCGCCCGCATCCGGTGGGCGTTGAACGTCGCCGCCTCCACCGGCCCGGCGCTGGTCCAGGCCACGTTCGTGAGCAGCCCGAACACGCCGGTCATGTTCGCCTCGTGCGGCTTGATCCGGCGGGTGGACAGCAGGTGCAGCCGCAGCCACACGTCGTGGGTGTCCACCGGCGGCTGGGAGAGGTCCGCGATGACCGTGCGGACGGCGATGATCTCCACCCCGCGCGCCTCGTCGCGGCGCACCAGGCCGCCGTAGTCGGGCCCCAGCTCGCCGGAGAGCTCGAGCGCGCCCAGGCGGGTGGTGCCGGTGACCGCGCCCGCGGGGGCCTCGAGCCGCGGCTCGGGGTACCAGGTGTCCAGCACGGTGCCCGACGGCGTGACCGTGGCCAGACCGGCGGCGGATGCGGAGACGGGGGCGGATGCTGCGTCAGTCACGCCCGGAACGCTACCGAGGCGGATCCGCGGCGGGGCGGGCCGGTACGGCAGGCGGGCCCTAGGCTTCCTCGTCGTGAGCACCCTGCCGCCGCTCGACCTGTCCGCCGACGTCCTCGCGCTGACCCGCGCCCTGGTGGACGCGCCGTCGGTGTCGGGCAGCGAGTCCGCCCTGGCCGACGCGGTGGAGGCGGCCCTGCGGGCGCTGGGCGGGCTGGAGGTCGAGCGCATCGGTGACGCCGTGCTCGCCCGCACCAACCTCGGCCGGCCGACCCGGGTGGTCCTGGCCGGCCACCTGGACACCGTGCCGATCGCCGGCAACGTGCCCAGCCGGCTGGACGAGGCCACCGGTCGCCTCTACGGCTGCGGCACCAGCGACATGAAGGCCGGTGACGCGGTGATGCTGCGCCTGGCGGCGGCATTCGGCGTCCCCGGGGCGGAGCCGGCGCACGACCTCACGTTCGTCTTCTACGATAACGAGGAGGTCGAGGCGGTGAAGAACGGCCTGGGCCGGGTGGCGCGCGAACGGCGCGGCTGGCTCTACGGCGACCTCGCGATCTTGCTGGAGCCGACCGACGGCGAGATCGAGGCCGGCTGCCAGGGCACCCTGCGGGCCGTGCTGGAGACCAAGGGCCGCCGGGCGCACAGCGCACGCAGCTGGCTGGGGGAGAACGCCATCCACGGGCTGGCCGGCGCGCTCGCCGTGCTGGCCGCCTACCGGCCGCGCGAGGTGGAGATCGACGGCTGCACCTACCGCGAGGGGCTGAACGCGGTAGGCATCGCCGGCGGGGTCGCCGGGAACGTCATCCCCGACGAGTCGTCCCTCACCGTCAACTTCCGCTACGCGCCCGACCGCGACGAGGACGCCGCCGAGGCGCACGTGCGCGAGGTGTTCGCCGACGCGATCACCGGGGGCGCCACGCTCACCGTCGTCGACAACGCCGGTGGGGCGCTGCCCGGGCTCTCGGAGCCGGCCGCGGCCGCGTTCGTCGCCGCCGTGGGCCGCCCGGCGCGCGCCAAGCTGGGCTGGACCGACGTCGCCCGGTTCGCCGCTTTCGGCATCCCCGCGATCAACTACGGGCCGGGCGACCCCCAGCTCGCCCACACCCGTGAGGAGCACGTCCTGGTCGACCGGCTGCAACCGGCCGTCGACGCCCTCACCGCCTACCTCTCCGGGAGGACCGCATGACCGCCACCCCGCCGTCCGACGGCCGCCGGCCGCGGCCCACCCGCCACCGCGGCCCGATCGTGCTGCGCGGTGGCGAGCCCGACCCGCAGCGGCAGGGGTCGACCACCGACCAGCGGCTGCTCGACAAGCGCGGCCCCAGCGACTGGGTGCACACCGACCCGTGGCGGGTGCTCAGGATCCAGAGCGAGTTCGTCGAGGGCTTCGGGCTGCTGGCCGAGCTGCCGCGCGCGGTCAGCGTGTTCGGCAGCGCTCGCACGCCGCGCGACCACCCCCACTACGCCACCGGCGTCGAGCTCGGGGCCGCGCTGTCGCAGGCGGGCTACGCCGTCATCACCGGGGGCGGCCCCGGCGCCATGGAGGCGGCGAACAAGGGCGCCTCCGAGGCCGGGGGCATGTCGGTCGGGCTGGGCATCGAGCTGCCGTTCGAGCAGGAGCTCAACGAGTGGGTCGACGTCGGCATCTCGTTCCGCTACTTCTTCGTGCGCAAGACGATGTTCGTGAAGTACGCGCAGGCCTTCGTGATCCTGCCGGGCGGCTTCGGCACGCTCGACGAGCTGTTCGAGGCGCTCACCCTGGTGCAGACCCGCAAGGTCACCCGCTTCCCGGTCGTGCTCATGGGCAGCGAGTACTGGTCGGGCCTGATCGACTGGATCCGCGACACGATGATCGCCGAGGGCACGATCAGCCCCGGTGACCTCGACCTGGTCACCGTGACCGACGACGTCGCCGAGGCGGTGGCGGTCATCCAGGCCGCCGAGGCGGCGCGCCAGGCAGGGGACAACGGCGGGGGGATGCGGGCGCCCGTCGACACCCGCCCGTCCGACGCCTGACGTGCTCTCCTTCGTCCTCTTCGTGGTCGCCGTCCTGCTGGTCGGTGGCGCGCTGTTCCTGGTGGCCTCGCTGCTGATGGGACGGGGCGAGACCCAGCCCCCGGCGGACCCGGGACGGTCGCCGGTCGAGCTGCCCGACGACCGGCGCGTGGTGGCCGACGACGTCCGGGCGCTGCGGATCTCGGTGACCGCCCGCGGTTACCGGATGGTCGAGGTGGACTGGCTCCTCGACCAGCTGGCGCAGACCCTGCACGAGCGGGACGCGGAGATCGCGGCGCTCCGCGCCGAGCTGGCCGCACGCGGCCGGCAGGAGACGCCGACCGATCCCGGCGTCCATCCGCCCGGACGAGAGGGGACGCGGGATGCCTGAGCTGGTGGAGCGGGTGGCGGTCGAGGCGCCGCCCGTGCGGGTGTGGGCCGCGCTGACCGACTGGTCCCGGCAGGGCGAGTGGATGCTCGCGACCGACGTGCGGACCGTCGACGGACCGGCGCAGGGTGTCGGCGGCCGGCTGGCCGCCCGCACGGGGCTGCCGGCGCCCGGCGGGTTCCGGTTAGGGCTCCTCGACACCATGGTGATCACGGCGTGGGAGCCGCCGCGCCGGGTGGAGGTGCAGCACACCGGCCGGCTGGTGCGGGGGCCGGGCATCTTCGAGATCGAGCCGCGGGGCGAGCAGAGCACCTTCGTCTGGACCGAGCGGCTCGACCTGCCCTACGGGGTGCTCGGCCGGCTCGGCTGGACGCTGGTCAGGCCGTTCGCCCTCCTGGGGATCCGCTGGTCGCTGCGGCGCTTCGCAGCCTTCGCACGCACGTACTGACCTGCCGCGGGGCGGCGACGGCGGTCGGTGAGGATGTGCCCGTGCGCGACGGGACGACGGAGGCGGGTTCGTGAGCCGGCGGGGCTGGGCCCTGTTCCTCACCATGTCGGTGATCTGGGGCGTGCCCTACCTGCTGATCAAGGTGGCCGTCGAGGAGGTGTCGCCGGTCGTGGTGGTCTTCGCCCGCTGCGCGGTCGGTGCCGCCCTGCTGCTGCCCTGGACGATCACCCGCGGCCAGCTGCGCCCGGCGCTGCGGCACTGGAAGCCCCTGCTGCTCTTCACGGTGCTGGAGATGACCGGGCCCTGGCTGCTGCTCGCCTACGCCGAGCAGACGCTGTCCAGCTCGCTCACCGGTCTGCTGGTGGCCGGGGTGCCGTTCGTGGCCGCCCTGGCCGCCCGGCTCGCGGGGGAGGAGGAGCGGCTCACCGCGGTGCGGGTGCTCGGCATGGGCATCGGCGTGGTCGGGATCGCGGTCCTGCTCGGCCTGGACCTCGACGGGGCGCAGCTGCTGCCCCTCGTCGCCGTCGGCCTGGTGGTCGTGGGGTACGCGACGGCGCCGCTGGTGGTCAGCCGGGCCCTGCCCGAGGTGCCCGGCGTGGCCGCGAGCTCCCTCGCGCTGCTCGTGACCGCGGTGGTCTACGCGCCGTTCGCCGTCCCGCGGCTGGAGCAGGTGGCCGACGCGTCGGCGGAGGCGCAGCTGTCGCTGCTCGCCCTCGGCCTGCTCTGCACCGCGGTGGCCCTGGCGCTGTTCTTCGCGCTGATCCGGGAGGTCGGGCCGCAGCGGGCGCTGGTCATCACGTTCGTCAACCCGGTCGTGGCGGTGCTGCTCGGGGTGCTGCTGCTCGGCGAGCCGTTCACCCTCGGTCTGGCTCTGGGGTTGCCGCTGGTGCTGGTCGGGTGCGTCCTGGCGACCCGGCGCGGGAAGGCGGGGCCCGAGCCGAGCGTCGAGGCGGTGGACGCCGCCGCCCGGTAGTCAGCCCAGCCGGCGCAGCTGCGGCCAGATCTCCGACCACGGCAGCCGCCGGCCGGTGGCCAGCCAGACCATCCGGCCCTGCTCGTCGTTGACCAGCCCGACCCCGTTGTCGATCCGGCCGGCCGGGCGGACCTCCGCGAACCAACGGGCCAGGTCCTCCGGCGGCAGGCCGACCACGACAGCGGCGGTGGCCCGCTCCGGCGGCGGGCCCCACGTCCAGTAGGAGTTGTGCCCGCTGTAGGCCGGGCCCAGCTCCGGTGCGAACCGGTCGACCGCGCCGGCCTGCCCGTAGTTCCCGGTGAGGACGACGGCCACCGCCCCGGCGGGCAGCTGGGCCCGCGCCCGTGCCACGGCCGCCGCGAAGCGCGGCCAGCCGACGGTCTCCCCGGCGTCGTAGTTCACCGCCGGGACGGGCGTGGAGGCCAGCCAGCGGGCCGGCAGGACCGGCAGCATGAGGACGGCGGAGGCGACCAGGCTGAGGGCGAGCGCGGGGACGACGACGCGCCGCGCGCGGGCGCCGCCACGACGGGCCCAGGCCAGCACCGGCTCCGCGCCGGCGGCCAGGAGCAGCGGGTACAGCCCGGCGAGGTAGTACGGCTTGCCGCCGGTGACGAGGAACAGCACGGCCAGCGCGGCGTAGGCGACGGCGAAGCACCGCCACGGCGCCAGGGTGGGGTCGCGCAGCAACCGCCACCAGCCCGCCATCCACACCGGGAAGAGCACCGGGCTGACCAGCACCAGCTGGAACGGCAGGAAGAGGTACCACGGCTCGCTGGTGCCCGAGCCGCCCGCGGCGATCGCCTCGGCCAGCGCCAGCTGCGGCCAGCCGTGCGTGGCCTGCCACACCAGGTGGGGTGTCCAGATCGCCAGCGCGAGCACGCCGCCGGCCCAGGGCCACGGCGAGCGGAGCACCGTGCGGGGCCCGGCCAGCAGCAGCCCGAGCACCACGGCCACCAGCAGGAACGCCGGCTGCGCCTTGTTCAGGAGGGACAGCCCGGCGACCGCCCCGGCGGCCAGCCAGATGGCGCCGCCCTCGCGCAACGCCCGGACGAGCAGCCACGACAGCAGCGCCCAGAACAGCAGGTCGAACGTCGTCGTCGAGAGCAGGTGGCCGACGGCCAGCACGATCGACGCGACCGCCGTGCAGGACGCAGCGAACACCTGGGCACCGCGGCCGCCGCCGAACTCCCGCGCGAGGAGACCCGTGAGCACGACGACCGCGCCGGCCGCCAGCGCCGACGGCAGCCGCAGCGCGGTCAGGGAGCCCGGCGCGAGGGCGTCCACCGCGGCGGCCAGGAGCGGGGTGAACGGCGGCTGGTCGACGTAGCCGAAGGCGGCCTCGCGCCCCGCGCGGAGGAAGTAGAGCTCGTCGCGGTGGTAGCCGTAGCGTCCGGCCAGGGCCAGCAGCAGGGCGGCCACGCCCCCGGCGAGCGCGAGCAGTGGCCCGCGGTGCAGCGCCGGCCGCACGGTAGCGCGCGTGCGGTCAGAGCTGCGGACGGCCACCGGCGGAAGGTAGCGCCCGGAGGTCAGCCGCGGGGCGCTCGCCGGGTCCGCACGACCGCCCAGACGGCGGCGACGCCCAGGACCCCGCCGACGACGAGCAGCAGGTTCCGGCCGTAGGAGTCCTGCGGCAGGAAGCCCGGCTCCTGCACGTCGCCCGGGTCCAGCGCGAACACCAGGGTCACCGCGACCAGCACCCCGGCGACCACCAGCCCGACGGCCATCGGCGCCCGGGCGGGCCGGGGGAGGAGCCGGTTGAGCAGGGCGCCTCCGAGGACGACGAGGGGCGCGATGACGACGTCGTGCAGCAGCGCGCTGCCGAGGAACCACGGGATCCACGCCGACAGCGGCACGCGGTCGCCGGCGCCGAGCAGCCCGGCCACGCCCCAGCAGACGGCGGCGAACCCGGGGACGAGGAACAGCCACCGCCACCACGGGCCGGCCGCCGACGCCAGCGGGCGGGCGGGGTCGCTGGCGTCGGCATCGCGGCCGACCCGCCCCGCCGCGCGGCCGTCGCGGGAGATGCCGGTGCTCATGCCGGCCGCACCAGGGACAGCCACTTCGTCTGCATCACGCCCGGCCGGTTCGGCGAGATCAGCCGCACCGGGTAGCCGTGGTCGAGGGCGAGCGGCTCGCCGCCGAGCTGCAGGGCCAGCAGGGTGCGCGGGTCCGCGGTGTGCGGGGGCGCCACCACGCTCGTCCGGTACAGGCCGCCGGTCTGCAGCGACTCGACCACGACCCGTGCGTCGCGCGGCAGCCCGGCCTCCTCGAGCAGGTCGGCCAGGCGGATCCCGGTCCAGCGGCCGGATGCGCTCCAGCCCTCCACGCAGGTGATCGGCAGGGTCTCGGTGTGCTGGGGACGGCGGCGCAGCTCGGCCAGCGACAGCTCCAGCCGGCGGGGTCCGTCGACGACGAGCCGGTAGCCGGGGTCGGTCGCGGCCTCCTCCACCTGCGCCGCCGCGGCGGTCTGGTTGACCGGCAGGCCCTGGGGGCCGGCGTGCGGCAACCGCGGCGCCAGGACCGATACCGGAGCGAGGGGGGTGACCGTCTGGCCCAGGGTGGTGAGGGTGACGGCGGCGACGCCCAGCCCGGACGCCAGGACGAAGGCGCGGCGGTCGATGGCGCCGTCCTCCTCGGCCGCCTCCGCCGCGTGCAGCTCCGCGGCCTGCTCGGGGGCCAGCCCAGCCGTTGCGCCCGGGGAGCCGCGGCGGGCCAGCCCCCGCCGGATCTCCGGCGCCTTCGCCCCGACGTGCATCGCCACCGCGCCGATGGCGATCCACCCGGTCCAGTAGTGCGCGGTCGGGAAGAAGAAGCCGAACGGGTACCACTGCGCGATGTTGATCAGCCCGGTCACCAACTGCATCGCGGCCGTACCGACGAGCACCAGGACCGACAGCCGGCTGACCAGCCGGGCGAGCGATCCGGCCGGCGGCCACTCGAAGAGCAGCGGGTAGACCGTCCAGAGCTTCACCAGCAGCAGCGGGATCGCGGCCAGCCCGGTGGCCACGTGCAGCCCCTGGGTGAGCCGGTAGAGCCAGACCGGGGACGACGGCCAGGAGAACCACTCCGGTCCCGACTGGATCAGGTCGCTGACCAGCCCGGTCAGGAAGCACACCAGGAACGCCAGCCCGAGCCACACCCCGACGCGCGCCGCCCGGCGCTCGGAGTGCAGCGGGCTCGGGAAGGCCCCGGGGCGGAACGGGCCACGGCGCAGCCCCTCAGGGGGATCGGGCAGGCGGGCACCCAGCAACCGGTCGAGCCGGCTGGTCACCGGGTCGTCCCGAGGGTGTGCGCGAGGTTGCTCACCACCCGGTGGGTCCGGGTGCCGGGACCGCAGAGCCGCGCGACCGCCACGGCGTCGGGGAAGTGGTCGATGTCGGTGAGCACCGGGAGGTCCAGGACGGTGAGGCCGACCTCCTCCAGTGCGGCGCGGGTGCGCACGGCGGTGTCCTCCCGGGACATCGGGACGCCGGTCAGCACCCGGGCGGGCTCCGGGTGGTGCAGCCCCAGCGCCCACCACCCCCCGTCGGCCGCGACCCCCAGCACCGCCGAGCCGGGGCCGGCCCGCTCCAGGCGCTCGAGGCAGCCGGTGAGCAGTTCCGGGGTCACCTGCGGGGTGTCCATCCCGATGAGCAGGGTGGGCACCGCGCCGTCGGGGCCGCCCATCGCGGCGGCGAAGGCGGCTGCGAGCCGCACGCCCAGGTCGCCGTCGGCCTGCGGGACGACGACGCAGCCGGCGAGGTCCAGCGCGCCCGGGGCGCCGTCCAGCGCCACCACGCGCCGGGCGACGGGGGTCGCGCGGACCGCGTCCAGCGTGTCGCCCACGGCGGCCGCGGCGATGGCCGCGGCCTGCTCGGGCGAGCACGGCGGGCTGAGCCGGGTCTTGCTGCGGCCCGGCACCGGCGCCTTGGTGATGACCAGCAGCTGGGTGGCGGTCACGAGGAGAGCACCTGCCGCATGTCGCGGATGGTCCGGACGGTGCCCAGCACGGTGCCGGTCACCTTGGACCGGGTGCCCTCGGCGCGCGGCGCGTAGGGCACGTCGACCTCGCGCACGCGCCACCCCTCGTCGGCGGCGCGGGTGACCATCTCCAGCGGGTACCCGAAGCGGCGGTCGGTGAGCCCGAGCCCGAGCAGCGCCTCGCGCCGGGCGGCGCGCATGGGACCGAGGTCGTGCAGGGCCAGGCCGGTGCGCCGGCGCAGCATGATGCCGAGCGCGACGTTGGCGACCCGGGCATGCAGTGGCCAGGCGCTGCGCCGGGTGGGGCGGCGGCGGCCCAGCACGAGGTCGGCGCTGCCGTCGAGCACCGGGCCGGCGACCAGCGGCAGGTCGGCGGGGTCCATCGAGCCGTCCGCGTCGCAGAAGCAGACGACGTCGTCGGTGGCCGCCTCGAGGCCCGCGTGGGCGGCGGCGCCGAAGCCGCGCTGCGGCACGTGCACCACGGTGGCGCCGTGCTCGGCCGCGATCGCCGGTGAGCCGTCGGTCGAGCCGTTGTCGGCCACGATCGCGCGGTAGCCGGAGGGGAGCCGCCCCAGCACCCAGGGCAGGGCGCCGGCTTCGTCGAGGCAGGGGAGGACGACGTCGGGCACCTCAGGACACAACCACGGCAGCGGTGGTCGCGCGCGGCGACGGCGCCCCCGCCGGCGGGCGGTCATCCGGTCGGGGCCCTACTGTCCGGCTGATGGGCGAGGCGACCGGGGAGGCGACCGGGGAGGCGCCGCGGGGCACCGCTCCGGGGTCCGGCACCCGCTGGTGGCGGCCGGTGGCCGGTCTGCTCGCCGCCGTCCTCCTCGTCGGGGTCACGGCGCTGGTCGGGCGGGAGCTGACGCGCAACGGCGTCGACCTGCACCTGATCGGCGGGTACGTGCTGCGCGGGACCTGGGACCCGGTGGTGTCCCCGCGGGTGCTGCTGCCCGTCGCGGTGGGGCTCGTCCTCGTGCTGTGGGGCCCGGCCGCTGCCCGGCGCCTGGGCTGGCGGTGGCTGCTGGCGGGCTCGGCCGCGGCCACGGCCGGCTGGGCCGTCGCCCTGGCGCTGGCCAGCGGGTGGGGCCGGCTTCCCGAGCCGCTGGGCAGCCGGTACGAGTACCCGCACGACGTCGGCCGGGTGGACGGGATCGGCGAGCTGCTGCGCACCTTCAACGACTCGGTGCTGGCCGATTCCGCCGAGCCCTGGACGACGCACGTCTCGGGGCACCCCCCGGGGGCGCTGCTGGCCTTCGTGCTCCTGGACCGGGTCGGCCTGGACGGCCTGGGCTGGGCGGCGGCGATGTGCATCGCGGCCGGTGCGCTGGCGGTGCCGGCCGTGCTGGTCACGGTGCGGGCGGTCGCCGACGAGCCCACGGCGCGGGCGGCGGCGCCCTTCCTGGTGCTGGCACCGACGGCGCTGTGGGTGGCCACCAGCGCCGACGCGCTGTTCGCCGGCGTCTTCGCCTGGGGTGTCGCCCTGCTGGCCACCGCGGCGGCGCGGGAGCGGGGCGCCGCGCTCCGGGCCCTGGCCGGGGGGGCGCTGCTGGGGCTCGCGCTGCACCTCTCCTTCGGGCTCGCGTCGCTGGGCCTGCTGGCCCTCGCCGTCGTGGTGGTGCACCACCGCCGGCTCGGCTGGGCGGGGGTCGTCCGGGTGCTCGCCGTCGCGGCCGGCGGGGTGGTCCTGGTCTTCGCGCTGTTCGCCGTCGGCGGCTACGACTGGTTCGAGGGGCTGTCCCTCACCGCCGAGCGGGTGCGCTCCGGCCCGTCGTACGCCGACCGGCCGCTGGCGTTCTTCCTGGTGGCCAACGTCGCGGCGGCGGCGGTGGCGGCGGGGCCCGCGGCGGTCGCCGGGCTCGCCTGCCTGCGCCGGTCGGCGCTGGCGCTGCTGCCGCTGGCGGTGCTGGCCGGGATGCTGGTGAGCGACGCCACCGGCCTCGTCCGCGGGGAGACGGAGCGGATCTGGCTGCCCTTCACGGTGTGGCTCCCGGTCGCCGCGGCCTTCCTCCCGGCGCGGCAGTCGCGGCTGTGGCTGGTGCTGAGCGCGGTCACGGCGATCGCGGTGGAGGTGGCGGTCCGGACCGAGTGGTGACCGGCCCGGCTCAGCCGCGGGGAGCCGGGCGCAGCTCCGCGGTGGCGAACTCCCGCATGCCGTCGAGGAAGTCCACCCGCGCCCGGAAGCCCAGTTCGGCCTCCGCCCGGGCGGGGCTGGCCACCACGTGGCGCACGTCCCCGAGCCGGTACTCGCCGGTCACCACCGGGTCCGGCCCACCGAAGGCGTCGGCCAGCGCCCGCGCCATGTCGCCCACGGTGTGCGGCCGGCCGGAGGCCACGTTGTAGGCCCGCAGTGACGACTCCCGCGGCGACGCCTCGAGGGCCCGCAGGTTCGCCGCGGCCACGTCGGAGACGTGCACGAAGTCCCGCTGCTGGCCGCCGTCCTCGAACACCGCGGGGGCGCGGCCGGACTCCAGGGCGCTGCGGAAGATGGAGGCGACGCCGGCGTAGGGGGTGTCCCGCGGCATCCGGGGGCCGTAGACGTTGTGGTAGCGCAGGGCGACGACGGAACCGCCGGTCGACCCCGCCCACGCGGCCGCCAGGTGCTCCTGGGCGAGCTTGGTCGCGGCATAGGTGTTGCGGGGGTCGGGGGCGGCGTCCTCGGTGACGAGGTCCCAGCCCAGCTGCCGCCCGCAGCGCGGGCAGGGCGGTTCGAAGCGGCCGGCGTCGAGGTCCGCGCGCCGGCGCGCCGCCGCCGGCACCGGGCCGTGCTCCGGGCAGGAGTAGCGCCCCTCGCCGTAGACGACCATCGAGCTGGCGAGCACCAGCCGGCCGATGCCGGCCCGGGCCATCGCGGCCAGCAGCACCGCGGTCCCCAGGTCGTTGATGCCGGCGTAGAGGGGCATGTCCTGCACGTCGACGCCCAACCCCACCATCGCGGCCTGGTGGCACACCGCGTCGACGCCCTCCAGCGCCCCGTCGACCGCCGCCGCGTCGCGGACGTCGCCGACCACCAGCTCCGCCCCGTCCGGGAGCGGGGGGCCGTCGGGGTAGTCGGGGTGGACGGCGGGCAGCAGGGCATCGAGCACCCGCACCTGGTGGCCGGCGTCGAGGAGAGCGACGACGACGGCCGAGCCGATGAAGCCGGCACCGCCGGTGACGAGGACGCGCACGAGCCGGGACGCTACTGCCGCGGGACGGGGCCCGCCGTCCGGCCGGGACGTCGGTGGCCGGCGCTAGCGTGCGGTCCGTGCAACGCTGCGCCTGGGCCACGAGCGCCCCCGAGTACGTCACCTACCACGACGAGGAGTGGGGCGTCCCGCTGCGCGGCGACGACGCGCTGTTCGAGCGGCTGTGCCTGGAGGCGTTCCAGTCGGGCCTGTCCTGGATCACCATCCTGCGCAAGCGGCCCGCGTTCCGCGCCGCCTTCGCCGGCTTCGCGATCGACGCGGTGGCCGCCTTCACCGACGAGGACCGGGCGCGGCTGATGGCCGACGCCGGCATCGTGCGGAACCGGGCCAAGATCGACGCGGCGATCACGAACGCGCGGATGGCCCAGCAGCTGCCCGAGGGGCTCTCGGAGCTGCTCTGGTCCTTCGCGCCCGAGGGGCCGCGCAGCCGCCCGCAGGCCCTCGCCGACGTCCCGGCGACCAGCCGCGAGTCGGTCGCCATGGCCAAGGAACTCAAGCGACGGGGCTTCGTCTTCGTCGGGCCGACCACGGCCTACGCGCTCATGCAGGCGACCGGGATGGTCGACGACCACGTCGTCGGCTGCTTCCGGGCGGCCCCCCCGGAGGGCGACGCGCCGTCACCCTGACGGGCCTCGTGTTGGACGGAAGGCCCTCATACGGGATCATTGCCCCCGGAGCTCACAGCATCGGACACCGCGCGCCCGTCAGACGAGGCAGGCGTGCGGCTGGCGAAGGAGGCACGCATGGCGGCCATGAAGCCGCGCACGGGTGAAGGTCCCCTCGAGGTCACCAAGGAAGGGCGCGGCCTGGTCATGCGGGTACCGCTGGAAGGTGGCGGGCGCCTGGTCGTCGAGCTGTCGCCCGACGAGGCGGCCGCGCTCTCGGAGGCGCTGAAGGGCGCCACCAGCTGATCGCTGCGCGGTCCGCCCTCCGGCGGCCACGCGCAGGCACGACCCGGCCCCGGCCGACGGCAGCTCGCCGTCGTCCGGGGCTCTGTCGTTCTCCGTGCTCAGGCGGCGCCGGGCACCGGGCTGCGGCGCAGGGCGGCGAACCAGCGGCCGCCGTCCTCCCAGGACTCCACGAGGCGCAGGCCCGTCGCCGTCGCGACCCGCTCGATGGCGTCACACCCCACGTGCGCCCAGTCGAACCACGAGCTGACCTCGCCGGCCCGTTCCAGCCGGAGGCGGGTCGTGCGCTGGCCCGCACCCGGCCCCTCGGTCTCGACGAGCACCCGGCCCCCCGGGGCGACGAGGGCCCGGCAGCGGCGCAGCAGCGCGGTGGGGTCCCCGCCGATGCCGATGTTCCCGTCGGCCAGCAGCGTCGTGCCCCACAGCCCTTCGGCGACGACCGGCTCGAAGACCGACCGCCGGATCACCGTGGCGCCCGAGCGGCGGGCCAGCCGCAGCGCCGTCGGCGAGATGTCGAGCCCCACCGCGTGCACGCCGCGGCGGGCGAGCTCGGCGGCCAGCCGGCCGGGGCCGCAGCCGACGTCGAGGACGGTGCCCCGGGCCCGGGCGAGGAAGCGGCGGTCGACGTCGTCGGCCTCGCCGGTCCACCGGTCCAGTGCACCGGCGAGCGAGTACGTGCGGCCGTCGGCGTCCCGCACCGACCACGGCTCCGGCGCGGGCGCGTCCCCGGTCCCCGCGGACTGCAGGGCCGCCGCGTAGAAGTCGGTGGCTGCAGAGGGCATGGGCTCTCGCTTCCCGGTGCGCGGCGGACGGTGGCCAGCCGCCGAACCGAGGTCGCGGGACGTCGGGGTGGCGGGGCGTGCTCAGGCCAATAGCCAGAATCGGACGTGCTCAACCCAGTAGTGCTGCCGCACCGCGCGCCCCGTCCCCGACCTGCGGATCCGGGGTGCTGCGCTGGCCGCGCGGGGGGTACCGGGAGAAGCTGGTCCGATGGAGGAGGGCGCATGAGCGAGGACCGGGGGGTCGTGTTCCCCGCGGGGGCCGACGGACGGCGGAGCACGGCGGCCCTCGGCCGGGCCGTCGTCGCGGACGCGCTGCGCCCCGCCGACGCCGCCGGCGCGCTGGCCGCCGAGCGGGAGACCAACTGGCGGGCGGGCTACCTGACCCACTTCCGCCGGCTGGTGGAGGCCGGGCTCCCCTCGCCGGAGGCGGCGCAGGCCATCGCCGGCGCCGGGCTGGCCTCCCTGCACGCGCGGATGCGGGTGGCCGGGCCCGAGGGGGAGACCGCCCTCGCCGGGCTGGCCACCGCGCCCGCCGGCCGGGTGCTGCACACGGTCGAGGTGACCGGTACCGCCGAGCCGGAGCGCGAGCTGTCACTGCCGTTCCGCGGCGGGCGGCTCCGGGGCGACGCCCTGCTGCGCCGGCTGGACGCCTGGGTGGCCGCCGGGGTCGTCGAGCCGTCGTGCGCGGAGGCGGTGCGCACCGTCGCGGCGCACCCCGAGTGGCTGTCGCTGCCGGACACCACCGTGGTCGTGCTCGGTGCCGGCGCCGAGATGGGGCCGCTCACCGCCCTGCTGCGCTGGGGCGCCCGCGTGGCCGGGGTGGACCTACCTCGCGCGCCGCTGTGGGAGCGGGTGCTCGGCATCGCCCGGTCCGGCGCCGGCACCCTCCTGGTGCCCGTGACGGAGCCCGGATCGGAGCCGGACCCGGCGCGCGCGGGAGCCGATCTGATCGCCGAGGTCCCCGCGGTGGCCGACTGGGCTGCCGGGCTGCCCGGGTCCGCGGTGCTGGGCAACTACGTCTACGCCGACGGCGCGACGAACGTGCGCGTCTCCGCGGCCGTCGACGCGCTCACCGTGCGGCTGGCGGGCGCGCGGCCGGAGCTCGCGCTGGCGTTCCTGGCGACCCCGACCGACGTCTTCGCCGTCCCCGCCGACGCGGTGGCGCAGTCGGTGGAGGCGTACGCGCACCGCAGCCGCGCGGCGAAGCTGCTCGGTCGCCCGCTGCGGACGGTGTCGGGTGGCCGGCTCCTGCAGCGCGCCTACGTGCCCGGCACCGACCCGGGCATCGCCGACAGCCTGGTGGCGCAGCAGGGCCCCAACTACGCGCTGGCCAAGCGGCTGCAGCGGTGGCGGGCGACCGCCGCGCGCGCGGCGGGCAGCACGGTGTCGATGAACGTCGCCCCGCCGACGCGGACCCGCTCGGTGGTGAAGAACCGGGCACTGGCCGCGGCCTACGCCGGAGCCCACCGGTTCGGCGTGGAGATCTTCGACCCGGCGACGTCGAACGTGCTCATGGCCGCGCTGATGGTGCACGACCTGCACACCGGCGGCGGACCGGCGCACGAGCACCCGTGGCAGGACGAGGCGCACGAGGCCGCGCACGGCGGGTTGTGGCGAGCGGCGTACCAGCCGCGCAGCGCGCTCGGGCTGGCCGCGCTGCTGGGCTACGGCTCCGCCCGGGGCTGATCCCGTCGGCCGGGCACTGGCGTGGGCCGCCCGGGCGGACCACAGTGGGCTCCCCGAACCATGGGAGCGGAGATGGCCCGGTTGTTCAGCGCGCGCACCCTGCTCACGGTCCTGCGGACCGGGAACGCCCGGGCCCGGCTGCGGGCCACCCGTGACGGGCAGGCCGCCGTCCGGCTGCACCTGGGCGCCGCGGCGCTGAGCACCGGCGTCCTGGACGCGCTCGGCGACCGTGCGGTGGCGACCCCGGAGATGGCCCGCCGGCTGGCGGTGGCCCGTGACGACCTGCTCGCGGCCTTCCTGCGGGTGCTCGCGGCCGCCGGCCTCGTCCGGGAGGACGCCACCGGCTGGTCCCTGACGCGCGCCGGACGCGCCCTGCGGGACGACGACCTGGCGCGGGCCTCCTACGAGGCGTTCGCCGGGTTCCACACCGGGCTCTACCGCCACCTCGGTGACCTGCTGGCCGGTGGCCCACCGCGGCGGGACGTCGTGGAGCAGGGAGCGGTCATCGCTCGGGTGTCGGCCGCCTTCGAGCCGTTCGTCGACGACGTCCTCCGGGACACGGTGGCGGACGTGTCCCCGCGGAGGGTGCTCGACGTCGGCTGCGGCGCGGGGTTGCAGCTGGCCGCGGTGCTGGCCGCGGCTCCGCAGGCCGAGGGCGTCGGGGTGGACGCCGACGCCGACGCCGCCGCCCTCGCCGAGCGCACCCTCGAACGGCGCGGGCTCGCGGGACGGGCGCGCATCGTGCGGGCCGACGTCCGGCAGCTCACCGACGAGGGCGGCTTCGACCTCGCGCTGCTGGCCAACGTCGTCTACTACGTGCCGGTGGCGGAGCGGGGCGCCCTGTTCGCCGACGTGGCCGGGCTGCTCGCGCCGGGAGGCACCCTCCTGGTCGTCACCACGGTGGCGACGCCGCAGCTGTTCAGCCGGCACTTCGACCTGCTGCTGCGGGCGCAGGAGGGAGGCATGTCGTTGCCGGGGGCCGAGGACCTGGTCGCGGGGCTGCGCGCGGCCGGGCTGCGACCGGGCGAACCCCGGCGGATCGCCCCGGGAGCCCCGCTCGTCGCCGTCGCGGCCGTCCGGCCGCGGTGACCGGACCCGGTCAGGCCGGGCCGACGAGCCCCGCCACGATCTCCGCCGAGAGGCCCACGAGCGGCAGCCCCCCGCCGGGGTGCGCCGAGCCGCCGACCAGGAACAGCCCCGGGATGCGGGAGGCGTTGCCCGGCCGCAGGAACGCCGCCCGCGAGCCGTTGCTGGAGCTGCCGTAGATGGACCCACCGACGCTGCCGGTGCCGCGCGCCAGGTCGGCCGGCGTCCGGATCTCCCGCCAGCGGGGACGGCCCCGGACGTCGAGCCCGCGGCGGGCCATGACCGTCAGCACCCGGTCGGCGTACCGCTCGGCGAGCCCCGGGGCGTCCCAGTCCACCCCGTGCACCGGATCGTGCCGCGGCGCGTTCACCAGGACGAACCACGACTCGCTGTCGCCGTCGGGCACCAGCGCCGGGTCGTCGGGCGCGCTGACGTAGACGGTGGGATCGGGCACCGGGCACGGCCGGCCCGCGCACCGGCCGGCGCCGAAGACGGCGTCGAACTCCGCGTCGTAGTCGTCGGGGAAGAGCACCGTGTGGTGGTCCAGCCGCGGGGTCCGGCCGCGCAGCGCCAGCAGCAGCACGAACCCCGACAGCGACGGCGTGGCGCGGGCCAGGTCCCGGCGCACGCCGCGGGTGCGCGGGTCGGTGGGCAGCAGGTCGGCGTGCAGCGCGGCGGCGTCGACGCCGGAGACGACGACGTCGGCGCGCAGCCGCTCGCCGTCGGCCAGCTCCACCCCCGCCGCCCGGCCGCCCTCCACCAGCACCCGGCGCACCCCGCAGCCGGTGCGCAGCACCGCGCCGTGCGCGACGGCCCGGTCGAGCACCGCGAGGCCGAGCCGGTGCAGCCCACCCCGCACGTACCAAGAGCCGAAGGCCTGCTCGGCGTAGGGGACGGTGGCCAGCACCGCCGGCGCACGGCGCGGATCCGAGCCGGAGTAGGTGGCGTAGCGGTCGAGCACGGTGCGCAGGTGCGGGTGGCCCAGGTGGCGGCGGCCGAGGCCGCGCAGCGACCGCCACGGCGCGATCGCGGCGATGTCGGCCGGGCGCCGGGCCAGCCGCGCCAGCGTCGTCGCCCCGGCCAGCGGGGTGCGCAGGAACGGCCCCTCGCTGATCCGCCACATCGCCGCGGCCCGCTCCATCAGGGCGGCCCACTGGGCTCCGGCGCCCGCCCCCAGCGCGTCGTCGAGGGCGGCCGGCACGGCATCCGCGCGGCCGGGCACGGTCAGCCGGGTGCCGTCGGCGAACCGGTAGCCGACCGCCGGGTCCAGCCGCACGAGGTCGACGGCGTCCTCGAGCCGGCTGCCGGTCGCGGCGAACAGGTCGCGGTACACCTGCGGCAGGGTGACCAGGCTCGGCCCGGTGTCGAAGGCGTGCCCGTCGCGGGCGAACCAGCCGAGCTTCCCGCCGACGTCGGGCGCCTGCTCCACGACGGTCACCGCGTGGCCGAGGGCCGCGAGCCGCGCGGCGGCGGCGAGCCCCCCGAGCCCGGCGCCCACGACCACCACCTGCGCCACCGGCCCACCGTAACCAGCCGGCCCGGAGCGCGTCGGCGGGACGGGGCCCTCAGCGCGGGACGGCGAGCGCCAGGACGGCGAGGTCGTCGGGCTCGTACCGGGAGCCGGCCAGCTGTGCCTCGACCGCGGCCGAGATCGCACCCACGACCGCTTCCGGGTCGGCGACCGGCGCGCCGGCGACGACCCGCAGCAGCGCGTCCTCGCCGAACTGCCGCCCGGCGTCGTCTCGTGCCTCCGTGACGCCGTCGGTGTAGAGCACCAGGGTCGACCCGGGCGGCAGGTGGAGCGTGGTCTCGGTGAGCTCGACCTCGGCGTCGATGCCCAGGGGCGGGCCTGCGGTACCGACCGGACGGGCGTCGCAGTCCGCATCGGAGACGACGGGGAGCGGGTGCCCGGCGACGGCGAGACGGACCCGGTGGCCCGGCTCCGCCAGCTCCAGCACCAGGCAGCAGGCGGTCACGAACCGCAGCGGCGCGCTGCCCTGCTCGTGCAGCAGCGCGGTGTTGACCGCCCGCAGGATCTCCGCCGGGCTCCCCGTGGCCGCGGCGCGGGCGGTGTGCCGGGTGACCGCCGTGACCGCGGCCGCTTCGGCGCCGGTGCCGCAGACGTCGGCGATCAGCACCATCCACCGTCCGTCGGGCAGCGGGGTGACGTCGTAGGTGTCGCCGCCCACGAGCGCGGAGTCGCCGCCCGCGCGGTAGCGGGCCGCCAGCTCCACCCCGGGGATGGTGGGCAGCAGGGAGGGGAGCAGGCTGCGCTGCAGGGTGTCGGCCAGGTCGCGGACCACCGACTCCGCGCGCAGCCGGGCGAGGAACTGGCCGATCTGCCGGCCGGCGTGCCCGAGCACCTCCAGCAGCTCCGGGGGCACGGGCCGGGACTGCGTCGAGAACAGCTCGCAGACGGCGAGCAGCGTGTCGCCGCTGAGGACCGGGAACGCGACGCCGGTGCTGAGGCCGTCGGCGCGGGCGACGTCCCGGCGGACCACTCGCGGATCCGTGGCGAGGTCCTCCACGACCACCGGGACCCGCTGCAGCCACGCGCGGCCGGGCAGGCCCTCGCCGCGGCGGAACACCCGGCGGGGTGCATCGGCGGCGAGCGCCGGCACGTCCGCGCCCGGCGCGGCCCAGGTGCCCGCGTGCACCAGCCGGCCGTGCTCGGAGTCGGCCTGCCACAGCAGCGCGGCGTCCCAGTCCAGCTCCGTGCACAGCGTCGGGAGCAGCTGCTCGAACGCGACGTCGGCGTCCGGCGCCTCGGTCAGCGCCGCCGTCACCCGCAGCGTGGCGGCCAGGTAGCGGCTCACCTGCATCTGCCGCTCGAGGAGGATGGTGGTGCTGGCGTCGCGCAGCACGCCGACGATGCAGGACTCGGCGGGGCCGGCGCCCGGGTAGGGCTCGACGCGCGCCAGCGTCACGTCGATGGAGACCTCGTGCCCGTCGACGTGCAGGGCCGGGAGCTGGGTGGTGTTGCCGACCAGCTCGCCCCGGCCGGTGGTGAGGAACCGGGTGATGTGGCCGCTGTGCCCGGCCCGGAACCGCGGCGGCATGATCTCGGTCAGGTCGCGGCCCAGCAGGTCGGCGGGGGAGTAGCCCAGCAGGCGGGAGACCGCGGGGTTGACGTAGGTCACCCGGCCGCCGGAATCGGCGACCACCACCGTGTCGGGCAGTGCGGCGAGCAGCGTCGCCGCCGGTACACCTGAGGTGGACTCGGGCACTCTTCTCCCTGCACGATGTTCCTCGACGGAACGTAGTGGCCCCGTCACGATGAGCGTCTCACAGGACGGGTGAGGGTGCCGACGTGAAATGTCGACATGTGGCCATGCCGACATTTCGCCATGTCGCTCCCGGGCGGCGGCGGCTCAGAAGGCGTAGCGGATGCGCAGCCACGGCGCGTGCCGGGCGACCAGCTCGCGCAGCCGCGCGACCGCCGCCCGCTTGATCCCGGCGCGGTAGCGCACGTTGTCCTGCCCGTTGGAGCTGCGCTTGGGCTCCTGCAGGTCGGGCCGCCAGAGCAGCTGCTCGGCCGTCGGGTGCCACCCGAGGTTCACCTCGTGCAGGGCCTCGTTGTGGGTCAGCAGGATCACCTCGGCGGCGGCCTGGGCCTTGGCCGCGGCGCCCAGGCCGTCGTCGAGTTGCTGCAGCAACTCGGCCCAGGCCTGCTCCCAGCCGTCCCGCAGGACGACCGGCGACAGGTTGAGGTGCACCTCGTACCCCGCGGCCACGAAGTCGTCGACGGCGGCGATGCGGTCGGCCATCCGGCTGGTGCGCACGTCGAGGACCCGCGCATCGTCCTCGGGCATCACGGAGAAGCGCAGCCGGGTGCGACCGGCCGGGTCGAGGTCGAGCAGCTGCCGGTTCACGTACTTGGTCGCGAAGGACGCCTTCGCCGTCGGCAGGCCGCGGAAGGTGCGCACCAGGTCGGCGACGTTGTCGCTGACCAGCGCGTCCACCGAGCAGTCGCTGTTCTCGCCGATGTCGTAGACCCAGCTCACCGGGTCGCACTGGTCGGGCTCGCCCTTCGGGCCCTGCCGCGCCACGTGCCGGCGCAGGTGCCCGGTGATCTGGTCGATGTTGGTGAAGACTGTGATCGGGTTGGCGAAGCCCTTACGCCGGGGCACGTAGCAGTAGGCGCAGGCCATGGCGCAGCCGTTGGCCGTGCCGGGGGCGATGAAGTTCGCCGAGCGGCCGTTGGGCCGGGTGACCAGCCCCTTGCGGACGCCGAGCACCAGCGTCTCGGTCTTCACCCGCACCCAGCGGTCGACGTTCCCGGCGTTGCCGTGCAGCTCGGGGATCTGCCAGTGCGAGGGCACCTCGACCACCTCGGCGTCGGGGAACCGGCCCAGCACCTGGCGGCCGCGGGCGGAACCGATCGCCGCCGGCTCGGCGTAGATGCGGCGGACGCGGAGCAGCGAGTTGGCCGGCACCGGCACCGGGGCCGGCTCGGCGAGGTCGAAGAGGGTGAGCGGCTCGGCGGCTCCCATGCCGGGTGCAGCACCGGCGGGGCGGCCGCCATTCCGGTGCGAGACTGCGCGGGTGAGCGCACCGGGCACCCCCCGCATCGATCTCAACGCCGACCTGGGGGAGGGGTTCGGCGTGTGGCGGCTGGGCGACGACGACGCGTTGCTGGAGGTCGTGAGCAGCGCCAACGTGGCCTGCGGGTTCCACGCCGGGGACCCGGTCACGATGCGTCGCGTGTGCGGTGCCGCCGTGGCCGGGGGCGTGGCCCTCGGTGCCCAGGTCTCCTACCGCGACCTGGCCGGGTTCGGCCGGCGGTTCGTCGACGTCGCCCCGGACGAGCTCGCCGCCGACGTCCTCTACCAGCTCGCCGCGCTGGACGGCGTGGCCCGGACGGCCGGGGGGCGGGTCTCCTACGTCAAGCCGCACGGGGCCCTCTACAACGCCGTGGTGCACCACGCGGCGCAGGCCCGCGCCGTCGTCGAGGCGGTCGCCGCCTACGACGCCGGGCTGACCGTGCTGGGGCTGCCGGGCTCGGTGCTGCTGCGCACCGCCGCGGCGGCCGGGCTGCCGACCGTGGCGGAGGGGTTCGCCGACCGCGGCTACGCCCCCGACGGCAGCCTCGTGCCGCGCGGGTCGGCGGGAGCGCTGGTGCACGAGCCGGAGGTGGTCGCCGAGCGCGCGGTCCGCATGGCCGCCGAGGGCAGCGTGGTCGCGGTGGACGGCAGCGTGGTCCCGGTCGAGGTGGGGTCGGTGTGCGTGCACGGGGACACGCCGGGCGCGGTGGAGCTCGCGCGGTCGGTGCGGGCAGCGCTGGAGGGGGCCGGGCTCGCGGTCACCCCGTTCACCGGGTGAGCGGTCAGTCGCCGGGGCGCAGGTCCTCCATCGAGCGGCGGCCGGAGAGCAGGGCGGCGGCGATCTCGTCCATGGACCGCCCCGACGTGTAGGCCTCGGTCCGGAGCAGGGCCAGCGCCTCCTCCGGATCGATGTCGTGGGCGACGCCCAGCTTGCCCACCGCCTCCCACACCGCCGCCCGCTGCCGCGGTGCCGGGCCGCGCAGCCAGTCCGGTCCCTCCGCCGGCGTCCAGGTCGACCAGACCGCGGCGTCGCTGAGCGCGGAGCTCACCAGCTCGCCCACCGCGACGGCCTCGAAGACGTCGAGCTCCACGACGGCGGCCGACCGCGTGAAGTACAGGTCGAGGGCCCCCTCGCCGGCGGGGCCCGGGCGCAGGGGGAGGGCGACGACCGCGCGGAAGGGGGTGCCGCCGAGCAGCAGGTCGGCGAAGATCGGCCAGCGGCGGCGCAGCTCCTCCTCGACGGCGAACACCGGCTGGCCGGTGACCTCGGCGGTCGCGCACGGCCCCTCGCCGGCGGTGAACTGCATCCGTTCCGCGCTCGCGGCCACCGGGTCGCTGGCGCCCAGCGGGAGCCGGCGACCGGTGCCGTCCACCAGGACCAGCCCGGCACCGTCGACCCGGAGCAGTTCGGTGCACACACGGCTGAGCCGCAGCGGCAGGGCCTCGGGACCGGCGAGCGCGGGGTCGGACAGCCGCGCCAGAGCGGCGTCGAAGCGCCCCCCTATGGTCATGCCCGATTGTCCGTCCGTGTGGCGCGGCGCACATCCCGGCCGCCTCGTGCGCTCCAGGTCCGCTCGAGGTAGTCGGCCGGCGACGCCGGGTGCCCGAGCCCTCGAGCGGCGACGAGCGGCTCGACCACGAGCAGCAGCCCCGCATGGCGGGGCCAGCACGGTGCTCCAGTGCCACCACCGACCCCGCGACGACGACGGACGCAGCCCGTCGGCCACCGGTGCATTCCTCGGTTCCACCGCCGGCGTGTACTACGGCGGCGTCACAGGGTCACCTGGTGCTCGCGCCCGGTCCGCCACTCGACGAGCACGATGGTGGCGTCGTCCTGCAGCCGGCCTGCCTGGTGGTCCATCACGCTGCGCATGAGCCGGCGGAGCGTCTCAGGCGGGGGGTCGCCGGCCGTCTCCGCGCGGACGACGAAGTCGGCGAGGCGCTCCTCGCCGAAGAACTCGCCCGCCGGCGACCGCGCCTCGGTGATGCCGTCGGTGTGCAGGAGCACCCGGTCGCCCGGGCGCAGCTGCACCTCACAGGTCCGGGCGGGCCCCTGCTGCAGCCCGAGCGGCAGGTCCGGGCGGCAGCTGTGGGCGGGCAGGAGGACGCCGGCGCGCACGACCAGCGGGGAGCCGTGCCCCGCGTTGACCCAGGAGAGCCGGCCGGACTCCAGGTCCAGCCGGGTCAACAGCGCGGTGGCGAACTGGCTGCCGGGGAACTGCCCGGCGATCGCGCCGTTGATCGCCGCCGACATCTCCGGCAGGGACAGCTCGTGCCGGCGGGCCGAGCGGTACGCGCCGACGGCGACCGTGGTCAGCAGCGCCGCGGGCAGGCCGTGCCCCACCGCGTCGAGGACCATGAGGTCGGCGACGGGGCCGTTGACCGCGTAGTCGAAGGTGTCCCCGCCGATCTGGTACGCGGGCTCCAGCGCCGCGGAGATGACGATGCGCTCGGTGCCGAAGGTCAGCGGCGGGATCAGGTCCCACTGGATCTCCGCGGCCAGGCTCAGCGGCCGGGTGCGCCTCAGCCGCGCGAACACGTCGCTGTAGGCGTCCCGGGTGACGTACAACTCGGCGACCAGCGCGGCGAAGGCCCGGCGCTCCTCGTCCTGGTCCGCCGGGGGGTCATCGTCGAAGAGCAGCTCCAGGACGCCGACCCGCTCGGCGCCGTCGAGCAGCGGGAGCCAGAGACGCACCCCGTCGTCGTCGTGGTCGGGGGAGCGGGTCTGCTCGACCCGGCGGAAGGCCAGCCCGCCGACCGAGCCGTCGACGGTCAGCCGGGTGCGCGGTGGGACGCCGGCCCCGCCGACGGGCACGAGGGAGGACTGCTCGTAGTCGGCCAGGTAGACCACGGCCGCGTGGGCCCCGAGGAGCACCGCGTGCCGGGTGACGACCGGGCCGAGCTCGTCGGCGCTCAAGTGGTGCGACGACCGGAGCAGGGACCGCAGCGGGTCCTGCCCGGAGGGGGTCGTCGAGGTCACGGCGGTCCAGCATCCCACCGGCATGCGAACCGGGCGAACGGAGTCGCGCGGCGGGAGGAGCCGTCACGCGCCCGGGTGACGCATGCCCGATCATGGGCGCGTGGGCACGGGTGGGGGAGCGGTGCGCGCGCTTCCCTACGGCGATCGCGCGCTGCTGGTGGAGGCCGCCCACCCCGCCGACGTGCCCGGCCTGCACGCCGCCCTGGTCGCCGCCCCGCTGGCGGGGCAGGTGGACCTGGTGCCCGCCGCGCGCACCGTCCTCGTCCTGCTCGACCGGCCGGTCACCGACCACGACGTGACCACCCTGCGCCGGCTGGCCCCCGCCGCACCCTCGGCGGGACCGGCGCACGCGGCCGTGGTGCTCCCGGTGGTCTTCGACGGACCGGACCTCGCCGAGGTCGCCCGGCTCACCGGGCGGACGGCGGACGCCGTCGTCGCCGCGCTGACCGGGACCGCGCTCACCGTGGCCTTCGGCGGCTTCGCCCCGGGCTTCGGGTACCTGACCGGGCTGCCGGAGGAGCTGCACGTGCCGCGCCGGGTGACCCCGCGCACCCGGGTGCCGGCCGGGTCGGTGGCGCTCGCCGGCCCGTACGCGGGTGTCTACCCGCGTGCGTCGCCCGGGGGTTGGCAGCTGGTCGGGCGCACCGACGCGGTCCTCTTCGACGTCGGGCGGGACCCGCCGGCGCTGCTGGCCCCGGGCACGCCGGTCCGCTTCCGGGCGGTGGGCTGAGTGCTCACCGTGCTGACCCCGGGGCCGTTCGCGACCGTGCAGGACGCCGGGCGGACCGGCTGGGCGTCCGTCGGGGTGCCCCGGTCGGGCGCCGCGGACCGGTCGGCGGCGGCGCTGGCCAACCGGCTGGTGGGCAACACGCCGGCGGCCGCGGTCGTCGAGGCGACGGCCGGGGGGCTGCGGGTCCGGGCCGAGCGCACCCTCCTGGTGGCGGTGACGGGTGCCCCGGTGCCGGTCGTCGTGGACGGGCGTCCGGCGCCGTTCGCCGCGCCCACCACGCTGCGCCCCGGCGCCGTGCTGGGGCTGGGCACCCCGCGCGCCGGCCTGCGCAGCTACCTCGCCGTGCGGGGCGGCGTCGACGTCCCCCCGGTGCTGGGGTCGCGCAGCACCGACTCCCTGTCCGGCCTCGGGCCGGCCGTCCTGACGACGGGTGCGCAGCTGCCGGTCGGCGGGCTGGCGGGGGAGGAGCCGGTCGTCGACGTCGCACCCGTGGGCACGCCGTCGGACCGGCCGGTGCTGCGGGTGCTGCCCGGGCCGCGACGGAACTGGCTCGACGACGCCGCGTGGCCGGCCCTGCTGGCAGCCGCCTGGGCGGTCGGTGCCGACAGCGACCGGGTGGGGGTGCGGCTGACCGGCCCCCGGCTCGGGCGGGCCCGCGACGAGGAGCTGCCCAGCGAGGGGCTGGTGCCCGGCGCGCTGCAGGTCCCGCCCGACGGCGCCCCGGTGCTGTTCCTCGCCGACCACCCGGTCACCGGTGGCTACCCGGTGCTCGCCGTCGTCGTCACCGCGGACCTGCCCGCCGCCGCGCAGCTGCGGCCCGGGGACGTGGTCCGCTTCCGCGGGGCGCGCTGACCGGGATCAACCACCACGCACCGGCAGCACCACCGGGCCGTGCGGGCCCGGCACGATGCGGGCGCGGGCGCCGTAGTGCGCCGACAGGGCGGCGGCGGTGAGCACCTCGCCGGGCGCGCCCTCGGCGGCCACCCTGCCCTCGGCCAGGAGGGTGAGCCGGTCGGCGTACTGCCCGGCGAGGGTCAGGTCGTGCAGGGTGCTCACCACGGTGAGCCCGTCCTGCCGGCGCAGGTGGTCGAGCAGGTCGAGCACCTGCTGGGCGTGGCCGAGGTCCAGCGCCGCGGTCGGCTCGTCGAGCAGCAGCGCCCGCGGCTGCTGGGCCAGCGCCCGCGCGAGCACGGCGCGCTGCTGCTCCCCGCCGGAGAGGGTGAGCACCGCACGGTCGGCCAGGCCGGTCAGCTCCAGCCGGGCCATGACGTCGGCCACCACCGCCCGGTCGACGTCGCGCGGGGCCGCCAGCAGGGGGCGGTGCGGGGTGCGCCCGAGCATGACGTAGTCCCGGGTGCTCACGCCCTCCGGCAGCACCGGCAGCTGCGGCGCGTAGGCCAGCAGGCGGGCCCGGTCCCGCCGTGACATGCCGGTGGTCGGGACGCCGTCGATGCGCACCTCGCCGTGGTGGGCGTGCAGGCCCAGCACCGAGCGCAGCAGCGTCGACTTGCCCGACCCGTTGGGGCCGATGATGCCCAGCCAGCCGCCGGGCGCGACGGTGAACCGCACGGAGGAGAGGACCGGGCGCCGTCCGTAGCCGGCGCTCAGCCCGAGCACCTCGATCCGTGCGCCGCCCGCCGGGTCGGTGGTCATCGGTGCCTCGCCCCCGCCCACAGCAGGCCGGCGAAGAACGGGGCGCCGACGAAGGCGGTGACCACGCCCAGCGGGAGCTCGGCGGGAGCCAGCACCACGCGGGCGAGCAGGTCGGCGAGCACGAGGAAGGCGCCGCCCACCAGCAGCGAGACCGGCAGCACCCGGGAGTTCGCCCCACCGACCAGCCGGCGCACGATGTGCGGCACGACCAGCCCGACGAACCCGATGAGGCCGCTGACGGCGACCGCCGACGCGGTGGCCAGCGAGGCGGCGGCGATGACCAGCAGCCGCAGCCGCCCGGGGTGCACGCCCAAGGAGCCCGCCTCGTCGTCGCCCACGGCCAGGACGTCGAGGGGGCGCGCGCAGGCCAGCAGCACCACCACCGAGATGGCGAGGTAGGGCAGCGCCAGGCCGACGTCGGACCAGTCGGCGCCGCCCAGCTGACCGAGCAGCCAGCCGTACACCTCCCGCAGGTCGTCGGTGTTCTGCTGCTGCACGAGGGTCTGCGCCGCGGCCAGGAAGGCGGCGACGGCGATCCCGGCCAGCAGCAGGGAGGCGCCGTGCGTCCCGCCCGCGGCGCTGCCCAGGGCCAGCGCGCACCCGACGCCCACCAGGGCGCCGGCGAAGGCGGCGAGCGGGACCACCCCGACCGGGCCGACGTACCCGCCCGGCGCGTAGGCGATGACGAGGGTGGCGCCGAGCCCGGCGCCGGCCGCCGCCCCGAGCAGGTACGGATCGGCCAGCGGATTCCGGAAGACCCCCTGGTAGGCCGCGCCGGAGACGGCGAGCGCGGCGCCGACCAGCACCGCGAGCACCACGCGGGGCAGCCGCAGCTCGAGCAGGACCGCGGCCTCGGTGCCGGCCAGCGCCCCGGGCACCTCGAGGCCGAGCGGGCCGAGGGCCCGGTCGAGCAGGGTGGCGACGACACCGCCGGGGGGCAGCGGCACCGCACCTATCCACACCCCCACGAGCGCGACCGCCACGAGGGTTCCGGCCGCACCCGCCGCGACGAGGCCCGCGGACCGCCGCGACCGGACGGCGCCCGGTCCGGCCGGCGCGCGACCGGACCGGGTGCCCTGGGTGGTGCTCATGCGCCGGGTCAGCCCCGCAGCGTCTCGGCGACCGCCTCGGTGAAGTCGGCCACACGCGGGCCCCACCGGGAGGCGATGTCGTCGTCGGCCTCGAGGATCCGGCCCTCCTGCACCGCCGGCACGGTGTCGAACGCCGGCCGCTGGGCCACGGTCGCGGCGCTCTCGCCGCAGCACTCGGTGTCGGCCAGCACGATCAGCTCCGGCGCCTGGTCGACGACGTACTCGGCCGACAGCTGCGGGTAGCCGCCGCCGGCGTCCGGCGCGCCGTCGGCGATGTTCTCCAGGCCGAAGAGCTCGTAGACGCTGCCGATGAAGGTGGCGCTCGTCGCGGAGTACAGCGACGGGTCCAGCTCGTGGTAGACCCGGGTGCCGGCGACGTCGTCGGGCACCGAGTCGACCGCCGCCTCGATCCGCTCCTGCACGTCGGCGACCACCTCGCCGGCCTCCTCGGGGTGCCCGGTGGCCTCGCCGAGGGTCTCCAGCTGCTCGTAGCTGTCCTCGAGGCTCTCGGCCGCACCGAGGACGAGGGTGGGGACCTCCAGCCGGTCGAGCGCGTCCACGATGCCGTTGAGGTCGTCGCTCAGCACGACCAGGTCGGGGGAGTAGGCGGCGACGGCCTCGGCGCTGGGCGTGAAGGCGGACAGCTCGGTCGTCGGGGCCTCGGCCGGGAAGTCCGAGGTGCTGTCGACGGCCTCGACCTGCTCGCCGGCGCCGATGGCGAAGAGCATCTCGGTGGCGGTGGCCGACAGCGAGACGATGTTCTCCGGCCGCTGCTCGAGGGTGAGCTCGCCGTCGTCTCCGGTGACGGTGACCGGGAAGGCATCGGTGCCCGCGCCGGCCGATCCGCCGGCCGGTCCGGCGGGGGTGTCACCACCGCCGCAGGCGGCGAGGGTGAGCAGCAGGGCGAGGGCGGACGCGGTGGGCGCGAGGCGCGGGGCCGTCGAGGACGCCCGGGCGTGGGTTCGGGGCACGAGTTGCCTCCCGTGGAGGCGGCGAGCGTCGCCTCCGAGCTGCCCGACGCCCGATGCGCGACCCTTGCCGCGAGGGTCGGTGACATGGCGCAGGCAGGCGATCTGGCTCGACCACCCACGGGTGGTCATCACAGTTGCGGGACAGCACCGGGGTCGCACCGGACTTCGCTGGGGATGCGCCGCCGGCACACGGGCCGGCGGCGCTCACGGTACCAGCGCGGCTCAGCCGCGGGCGGCGAGCACGGTCGAGTACACCTCGACGGTGCGCTCCGCGACGGCGGTCCAGCCGAACTCCGCGAGCACCCGCTCCCGGCCGGCGGCGCCCATCGCGGCGGCCCGGTCCGGATCGGCCAGCAGCTCGCCGGTGCGGGCCGCCAGGCCGGCGGCGAAGCCGGCCGGGTCCGCCTCGTCGTAGGGCACGAGCAGCCCGGTGCGGCCGTCGTCGACGACCTCCGGGATGCCACCCACGGCGCTGGCGACGACCGCGGTGCCGCACGCCGCCGCCTCGAGGTTGACGATGCCCAGCGGCTCGTACACCGACGGGCACACGAACACCGTGGCACCGGTGATCAGCGGCACCAGCTGCTCGCGCGGCAGCATCGCCTCGATCCACACCACGCCGTCGCGCCGGGCCTGCAGCTCGGCGACGGCGTCGGCGACCTGCTGCCGCTCGGCGGGGGTGTCGGCCGCCCCCGCGCAGAGCACGAGACCGGCGTCGGCGGGCAGCTGGTCGGCCGCGGCCAGCAGGTGCGCGAGCCCCTTCTGCCGGGTGATCCGGCCGACGAACAGCGCGTACGGCCGGTCGGGGTCCACCCCGAGCCCGCGGACCACCTCCGGGGCGTGCACCGGGCGGTAGGCCTCCGCGTCGACCCCGTTGTGGACGACGTGCACCCGGGCCGGGTCCAGCTCGGGGTAGACGGCGAGCACGTCCTCCCGCATGCCCGCGCTCACCGCGATCACCGCGTCGGCGGCCAGGTAGGCGGTGCGCTCGGCCCAGGAGGACAGCCGGTAGCCGCCGCCGAGCTGCTCGGCCTTCCACGGGCGGCGCGGTTCCAGCGAGTGGGCGGTGACGACGTGCGGCACGCCGTGCACCAGCGCGGCGAGCAGCCCGGCCGTGTTGGCGTACCAGGTGTGGCTGTGCACGAGGTCGGCCCCGGCGAGCGCGGCGGCGATCTCGACGTCGACCCCGAGGGCCTGCAGGGCCCCGTTGGCGTCGGACAACCCGGCGGGCACGGCGTGCGCGGTCGCGTCCGCCCGTGCGCCGCCGAAGCAGTGGACGTCGAGCCGCGGTCCGTCGGGCAGCGCGCGCAGCGCCGACACCAGGTGCTCGACGTGCACCCCCGCGCCGCCGTAGACGTCCGGCGGCCACTCTCGCGTGACGATCCCGATGCGCACGCCGTCACCCTAGGAGGACGGCGTCCTCCCCACTCGTCGCACGCCCGGGGCGCCGGTCGCGCTCACCCGTTCGGGAGGGCGCCGGGCCCGCGTGCGGCGGGGGAGCGGCCCAGCCGCTACCTTGCGGACATGCGCGGCGGTCCACGGGTGCTCGGCATCGTCCTGGCGGGCGGTGAGGGGAAGCGGCTGGCTCCGCTGACCCAGGACCGCGCGAAGCCGGCCGTCCCGTTCGGGGGCAACTACCGGCTCATCGACTTCGTGCTCTCCAACCTGGTCAACGGCGACATCCGGCAGATCGCCGTGCTCACCCAGTACAAGAGCCACAGCCTCGACCGGCACATCACCCAGACCTGGCGGATGTCCAGCCTGCTCGGCAACTACGTGACGCCGGTACCGGCCCAGCAGCGCCTCGGTCCCCGCTGGTACACCGGCAGCGCCGACGCGATCTTCCAGAGCCTGAACCTGATCTACGACGAGCGGCCGGAGATCGTCGTCGTCTTCGGCGCCGACCACGTCTACCGGATGGACCCCCGGCAGATGCTCGACCAGCACCTGCAGACCGGGGCCGGGGTCACCATCGCGGGGCTGCGGGTGCCGCGGCGGGAGGCGACCGAGTTCGGCGTCATCGACTCCGACGCCGAGGGCAGGGTGCGCGGCTTCCTGGAGAAGCCGGCCGACCCGCCCGGTCTGCCCGACTCGCCCGAGGAGAGCTTCGCCTCCATGGGCAACTACGTCTTCACCACCGACGCCCTGCTCGAGGCGCTGCGCACCGACGCGGAGGACCCGGACTCGGTGCACGACATGGGCGGTTCGATCATGCCCATGCTGGCCGAGGCGGGGGAGGCGTGGGTCTACGACTTCTCCACCAACGTGGTGCCCGGCGCGACCGAGCGCGACCACGGCTACTGGCGCGACGTCGGGACCATCGACTCGTACTACGACGCCCACATGGACCTGGTCTCGGTGTCGCCGGTGTTCAACCTCTACAACGACCGCTGGCCGATCTACACCCTCCCGCCGCAGCTCCCGCCGGCGAAGTTCGTCCTCGGTGGCCGCGCCGAGGAGTCGATGGTCAGCGCCGGCGCCATCATCGGCGGCGGTTCGGTGCACAACTCCGTCATCTCGCCCGGGGTCCGGGTGGAGCGCGGCGCCCGGGTCGAGGACAGCGTCGTCATGGACGGCGCCTACATCGGGGAGGGTGCGCAGGTCCGGCGGGCGATCCTGGACAAGAACACCGTCGTGCCCGCGGGTGCGCGGATCGGTTTCGACCACGACCTGGACCGGGAGCGCTACCACGTCAGCGCCGGTGGGATCACCGTGCTCGGCAAGGGTGCCCGCGCCTTCCTGTAGCGGCGCCCGTCCTCGTCAGCTGCGCTTGGTGGCGACGAGCAGGCCGGTGCCGATCGGCAGGACGGCGGGCAGCAGGGTCTCGTCGTCCCGGATCGTGCGGGCGATCTCCCGCCAGGCCACCGACTGGGGGTCCCGGGCGGTGCGGTCGGCGACCCGGCCGCCCTCGAGCAGCCCGTGGCAGGTCAGGGTGCCGCCGACCCGCACCAGGGCGAGCAGCGCGGCGAGGTGCTCGGCGTACTCGCGGGGCGGGCCGGCGCAGCAGACCATGTCGTAACCGCCGGGCGAGAGCCGCGGGAGCACCTCGCCGGGGGTGCCGAAGATCAGCCGCGCCCGGCTGGCGGGCACGCGCGCCTCGGCGAGGGCGGCGCGCGCCGCGCGCAGCTGCTCGGGATCGCCGTCCAGCGCGGTCAGCACCCCGTCGGGCCGCATGCCGCGCAGCAGCCACAGCGCGGCCAGCCCGCCACCGCTGCCGATCGAGACCACCGAGCGGGCACCGCTCGTGGCGGCGAGGACGGCCAGGGTGGCGCCCACCGGGGGCTCCACCGGGACCGCCCCGGACAGGAACTGGGCGCGGCGCCGGGCGGCCAGCATCTCGGGGGACTCGGCGGCGAAGCGGTCGGCGTAGGCGGCGCCCGGGTCGGTGCCGCCCCCGGGCGGCGGCTGATCGGCGCTCATCACCGGCCGAGGGTAGTTCCCGGGACCGGGACCGCCGCGTGCGCGGGCGCACCTGTGCGTCTGCTGGGAGTGCCGGTGCGCGGGAACACGGGTGTGCCGATCGGCCGTTGATCCAGGCGTGCGACTCAAGCGTGCCGTGCCCGGACCAGCCGACGCCGGGGAGGTCGCGGGCGGCCCCGTCTGCGATCCTGGTGGTGTGCCCGAGGCCACCGCCCCGCAGTCCGCCGCTCCCGCGGCGGAGCAGGAGGGCTGGGTGGCGCCGTCCTGGGAGCAGGTCGTCCGCGACCACTCCGCCCGGGTGTACCGGCTGGCCTACCGCCTGTCGGGCAACCCCCAGGACGCCGAGGACCTGACGCAGGAGACCTTCGTCCGGGTGTTCCGCTCGCTGGCCGACTACTCGCCGGGCACCTTCGAGGGCTGGCTGCACCGGATCACCACGAACCTGTTCCTCGACATGGTCCGGCGCCGGCAGCGGATCCGGTTCGACGCGCTGCCCGACGACACCGAGCGGCTGCCGGGCCGCGCGCCGAGCCCGGAGCAGGTCTACGCCGACACCCACCTCGACCCCCAGGTGCAGGCGGCGCTCGACGCGCTGTCCCCGGAGTTCCGGGTGGCGGTCGTCCTCTGCGACATCGAGGGGCTGACCTACGAGGAGATCGCCGCCACGCTGGGCATCAAGCTCGGCACCGTGCGCAGCCGCATTCACCGGGGGCGGGTGCAGCTGCGCGAAGCGCTGGCCCACCTGGCCCCGCGCCGGCCGGGCGTCCCGGGGGAGGTGCGGGCGTGAGCGGGCTCGCGTGCTCACCGGGGAGCGCAGCAGCGCCGCGGACGCGGCCGACGAGCGCCGGCGAGGAGGACTCGTGAGCATCCCGGAGAGCCACCTGGCCCAGGAGGCGATCGCCGCGCTGGTCGACGGCGAGCTCTCGGCCGGGCCCGCCGGACGGGCGGCCCGCCACCTCGCCGGCTGCGCCTCCTGCCGGATGGCCGTGGCCGCGCAGCGCGAGGCCAAGGAGGCCCTCCACGGCTCCGCCGACGTGGCCATGCCCGGTGACCTGCTGTCCCGGCTGTGCGCCATCCCCTTCACCGCCGAGGTACCGGGGGCCGGCACCGGCCCCGGGGGGTTGAGCGCCTCGGCCGGGGAGCTGACGGTCACGGGCAGCTCCGGCGCCTTCTCCGTCGATCTCACCGAGGGGGCGCACCGGCGCGCGTCGTCCGGCCACCGCTGGTTCCGCCGGGGTGTCGCCGGGACGATCGTCGGGCTGGGGGCCGGGGTGACGGCGCTGGCGCTGACCCTGCCGCCCGACGAGGGCCGCGCGCCCGCGGCCGACCCCGTGCAGCCCGGGCAGCACACCGAGGTCGCGCCGCCGGTGCTGCGGACGGTGACCATCGGTACCGCCGGTGGCCTCGGCTCCCCGGGCGGCACCCCCTGAGCAGCACGCGGCGCGACGCCCCGGGGGATGCGGAGGCCGGCGACGCCGCCTACGCGCGGCCCGAGGGCCAGGCCGGCGCCTTCGACGAGGAGACGGCCCCCCGCGTGGCGCCCGGCCGGGTCCGCGCCCCCCAGCCCACCCCCGCGCAGGCCGGTGCCTTCGGCCGCCCGGAGCACGTGGCCGGCAGCTTCGCCGGCGGTCGCCCCACCCTCCCGCCGCGCCCGGCGCCGCCCCCACCGCCCGAGGCGCTGCTGCGCGCCTTCGCCCCACCCGCTCCGGGGCGGGGCGGGCTGCAGGAGCCGCCGGGCGGGCGCCCCGGGCGGCGGCGCACCGCCACCGGCCCGTGGTGGAAGGCCGACGCCCGTGAGGACCCCTGGCGCGATCCGTCGTCCCCCGCCGGGCTGGGCGCGCCCGCCGTCTACGACGAGGAGCGCCAGCCCGGCCCCGTCGTCGTGGACGCCCGTGGCAGCCGCAAGCTGCGGCTGCGGGACCTCTCCGTGCGCCTCACCACGCTGGCCGTGCTCTGCCTGCTGGTCGTGGGCCTCGTCGGCGGCGGCGTCGGCTGGTACCTCACCCGCGCCGCGGACGAGGCGCCCCTCTACACGCCGGGCACCACCCTGGCCCAGGTCGAGCCGGGCGCGCCCCGCGAGCAGGGCTCGGTGTCGGACATCGCCGAGGCGGTGATCCCGGCGGTCGTCTCGATCGAGGTGCGCGTCGGCCAGGGCGGTGCCACCGGTTCCGGGGTCGTGATCGACGGCGAGAACGGCTACATCGCCACGAACAACCACGTCATCTCCGGTGCAGACGGCGTCGAGGGCGCCGAGATCCGGGCGGTCTTCTCCGACGGCAGCGGGTCCGCCGCGCGCATCGTGGGCCGCGACCCGGCCAGCGACCTCGCCGTCGTCAAGGTGGAGAAGCCCGGCCTGGTGACGGCCGCGCTGGGCCGGTCGGGTGATGTCGTGGTCGGCGACCCGGTGGTGGCGATCGGCTCGCCGCTGGGTCTGGCGGGCACCGTCACCAGCGGGATCGTCAGCGCGCTGGACCGCCCGGTCCGGCTCTCCGGCGAGGGCACCGACACCAATGCGGTGATCAGCGCGGTGCAGACCGACGCGCCGATCAACCCGGGCAACTCCGGCGGGGCGCTGGTCGACGCGAGCGGGGCGCTCGTCGGCATCAACACCGCGATCGCCTCGACCGGCGCCGGCGGGTCGATCGGCCTCGGTTTCGCGATCCCGGTGGACACGGTGAAGCGGATCGTCGAGCAGCTCATCGCCACCGGCTCGGCCGTGCACGCCACGCTTGGCGTCAACGCCCGCTCGGTCACCGACGGCACCCGCGACGGCGCCCTGGTCGTCAACGTCGAGCCGGGCAGCCCCGCGGCCGAGGCGGGCATCCGCGAGGAGGACGTCATCATCGCCGTCGGGGACACGCCGGTCGGCAGCTCCGAGGAGCTGGCCGTCGCCGTCGACGCCCGGCAGCCGGGTGACGTCGTCACGGTCGAGCTCGTGCGTGGCGGGAGCTCGCGCACGGTCGAGGTGACGCTCGGCGCCGCCTAGGACCGGCGGCGGCTACGCTGGCCACCGGTAGCGCTGGCGGCCGGAGGAACAGGGAGCGCGGTGTTCGACTCGATCGGCTGGGGCGAGATCTTCGTGCTGGCGCTCGCCGCCCTGTTCATCTTCGGGCCCGAGCGGCTGCCCGACCTGGCGCGCGAGGCCGCCGCCGGGCTCAAGCGGTTGCGCGGTGCCGTCACCGGCATGCGCACCCAGGTCAACGATTCCCTCGGCGACGACTTCGCCGACCTGCGGGACCTCGACCTGCGCAAGTACCACCCGCGGACGTTCATCCGCGAGCAGCTGCTGGGTGACGACGACGAGGTCCGCGTACCCGCCGCCACGGCGAACGGTGCGACGGCCGCCACGGTGGTCGCCGCGCAGCTGCGCGACCGCAGCGTCCCCCCGCCGTTCGACATCGACGCCACGTAGCGGCGAGAGGCCCGGAGGGTCCCCGAGGAGCTACGTCGAGCCCCCCTGCGGGGCACGCCGAGGAGCGGGGCCCGGAGGGTCCCCGACGAGAGCTGGGCACGGCTCAGCGCAGGTCGGGGACGGCTCCTGGCCGCGGTCGTCGTCCGGAGGCCGACAGATGACTCAGCGCTTGACGGGGGTGAGCCCGAGGCTCATCCCGGAGAGCCCGCGCTGGCGGACGGCGAGCCCGTCGGCGATCTTCTCCAGGGCCTGCGCCGCTGCCGACTCGGGCTCGGCGAGCACGATGGGCGCACCGGCGTCGCCGGCCTCGCGCAGCCGGGTGTCCAGCGGGATCTGGCCGAGCAGCGGGACGCGCGCACCGAGGGTGCGGGTGAGCGCGTCGCTGACGGTCTGTCCCCCGCCGGAGCCGAAGACCTCGACGCGCGAGCCGTCGGGGAGCTCCATCCAGCTCATGTTCTCGATGACGCCGACGACCTGCTGGTGGGTCTGGGTGGCGATGGCGCCGGCCCGCTCGGCCACCTCGGCCGCGGCCAGCTGCGGGGTGGTGACGACGAGGATCTCGGCGTTGGGCAGCAGCTGGGCGATGGAGATGGCGACGTCACCGGTGCCGGGGGGGAGGTCCAGCAGCAGCACGTCGAGGTCGCCCCACCAGACGTCGGCGAGGAACTGCTGCAGCGCGCGGTGCAGCATCGGCCCGCGCCACACGACCGGCGTGTTGCCCGGGGTGAACATGCCGATCGAGATGACCTTCACGCCCATCGACTGCGGCGGCATGATCATGTTGTCGACCTGGGTGGGCTTGTCGTCGACGCCCAGCATGCGCGGCACGGAGTGGCCGTAGATGTCGGCGTCGACGACGCCCACCGCGAGGCCACGCTTGGCCAGGGCCGCGGCGAGGTTCACGGTGACGCTGGACTTGCCGACGCCGCCCTTGCCCGAGGCGACGGCGTAGACGCGGGTGAGCGAGCCGGGCTGGGCGAAGGGGATCACCGGGTCCGCGGCGTCGGTGCCGCGGACCGTCTTCCGCAGCTCGGCGCGCTGCTCGTCGTTCATCACGTCGAGAGCGACCTGCACCGACGTCACCCCGGGGACCGCGCCCACCGCCTGGGTGACCCGGTTGGTGATGGTCTCCCGCATGGGGCAGCCGGCGACGGTCAGGTACACCTCGACGGCGACCGAGCCGTCGGGCCCGATCCGCACGTCCTTGACCATGCCGAGCTCGGTGAGCGGGCGGTTGATCTCCGGGTCCTGGACGGTGGCCAGAGCGGCGTTGACGGCGTCGAACGCCGGCGTGCCGGTCAGCTGGTCGGACATCGTGTTCGTCTGTCTCCTCACGAGCGGGGGACCGACGGCGTCCGGTGGTCGGGGCCGGAGCGGCGACCCGCGCGATCGGTCGCCTGCCACTGTACGGCGGGTGGGGTCGCCGTCCCCCCGGCGGAGGGTGATCTATCGCGCAGCCGGGCGCGTCCTAGGGTCGGGGCCGTGCCGGCCGACCGCTCCCAGACCCTGCGCGACGCCGTGGGGCTGGGTCTGGCGGTCGGGCTCTACGGCGTGGCGTTCGGCGCCGCGGCCGACGCGGCCGGGCTGGACGTCTGGCAGGCGATGACCCTCTCGGCGCTGATGTTCACCGGGGCCTCGCAGTTCGCGCTCGTCGGTGTCCTGGGCGCGGGGGGCAGCGCGCCGGCCGCGGTGGGCAGCGCCCTGCTGCTCGGCACGCGCAACACCGTCTACGGCGTCCGCATGGCCCCGCTGCTGGCGCCCCGTGGGCCGGCCCGCCGGGCCGGTGCGGCGCACTGGGTGATCGACGAGACGACGGCGATGGCCGTGGCCGCGCCCGACCGCGAGCTGGGCCGGCTGGCCTTCTGGGCCACCGGCGCCACCATCTACCTCGGCTGGAACGTCACGACGCTGATCGGCGTGCTGGGCGCCTCCGAGCTCGGTGGGGCGGCCGAGGCGGCGCTGGACGCCGTCGTCCCCGCGGCCTTCCTCGCGCTGCTGTGGCCGCGGCTGCGCGCCGGCTTCCCGGAGGCGGGGGTCCAGCGCCGCGTCGCCCTCGGCGGAGCGGTGGTGGCGCTGGCCCTGACGCCGTTCGTCCCCGCCGGCGTGCAGGTCGTCGCCGCGGTGGTGGCGGTCGCGCTCGCCGGCCGGCCGCGGACGGAGGTCCGCCCGGCATGACCGGCACCGCGGTGTGGACGGCGGTCCTGGTGGCCTCGGCCGGCTGCTACCTGCTGAAGCTGGCCGGGATGTCGGTGCCCGCCGCGTGGGTGGAGCAGCCGTGGGTGGCCCGGGTCGTCGACTTCGTGCCCGCCGCGCTGCTGGCTGCGCTGGTCGTGGTCCAGGGCCTGACCAGCGGGGACCGGCTCGTGGTCGACGGGCGGCTGGCCGGGCTGGCGGTCGCCGCGCTCGCGCTGGCCCTGCGCGCGCCGTTCATCGTGGTGCTCCTGCTCGCCGGCGCGGCGGGTGCGCTGGTGCACGTCGTCGTCACGTGACCCGGCCGCGGGGCGCGCCGCACGTGCAGTTCTCCCGCGCCCTCGGCCAGGATCGCGAGGTGACCGAGGTGACCGAGGTGACCGGGGATGCGGCGCCGGGGCGAGCGGCCACCCGTGGGGTGGCGCTCCCGCGGCTCGCCGGTCTCGCCGTCCTCGGCGGGGTCGCCGGCGTGGCGGCCAAGCTGGGCGACGAGTCGGGGTGGCGGTGGGCCGCCGACCTCGGGACGTACCCGGCGGCCTGGGTGCTCGTGGTGGCGCTGATCGGGCGGTTCGCGCCCGGCGTCGCCTCGGCCGCGGTCCGTGCGGCCGTCTTCTTCGCCGCGATGACCGCCGCCTACTACGGCTGGGCGGTCGTCGTGCTCGGCTTCGGCTACGAACCCGAGCTGATCGCCGCCTGGCTGCTGCTCTCGGCGACCGCGGTGGCGGTGTTCGCGGCGGTCTGCTGGTGGGCCTCCCGCCGGCCGGGCCCGCTGCCCGGGGCGCTGCTGGCGCTGGCGGCGGGGACGGCCCTGGCGAACGGCGCCGTACGTGGCTTCTGGCTGGAGCGGACCGGCAGCGACGTGGTGCTGCACCCGGTGCAGGCGGTCGTGGAGGTCGCCGTCGTCCTGGTCGTCGTCCTGCTGCTGCCCCGCCGGCGCAGCACCCGGCTGTGGGCGCTGGGGCTGCTGCTCCCCATGGCCTGGCTGGCGCAGGAGCTGCTCGACCGCCTGTACGGGACCGGTCTCGTCCGCTGACCGGCCGGTCCCCGCATCGCTCCGCGGGGCCATGGGCGGGACGCCGGACCGCTCGGCTCCCCGGACGACGTCGACCTGCTGCGCGCGACGCGGGCGTTCCCCGGCCCGACGTGACCGGCGGCCTGCGGGCGTTCCCCGGCCCGACGTGACCGGCGGCCTGCGGGCGCCCGGGGGATTGGGTGGCCGATCGGGGGGCACGGCAGCGGTGCCCGACCCCGACGAATCGGAGGAACCATGCAGTACCGCGAGATCACCACCCCGGGAGCCGGCGCGGGAGGCGAGAGCACCTACGTCGTCATCCTCGATGAGGGGGACGACGCGGTGGCGGCGCTGACCTCGTTCGCGCAGGAGGAACAGCTGTCCGCCGCCCAGGTCACGGCCGTCGGCGCCTTCCGGCGCGCGGTGGTCGGCTGGTTCGACCGGCAGACCAGCGACTACCGGCGGGTCACCGTCGGCCAGCAGTGCGAGGTGCTCTCGCTGATCGGCGACGTCGCCCTGGGCACCGACGGTCAGCCGGCGCTGCACCTGCACGCCGTCCTCGGCCTGGCCGACGCCACCACGCGCGGCGGCCACCTGCTCGAGGGCGAGGTGTGGCCCACGCTGGAGGTGGTGGTCCGGGAGAGCCCGGCGCACCTGCGCAAGACGATGCGCCCGGAGATCGGGCTGGCGCTGATCGACCTGGACCGCGCCGAGCACTGAGCGGGCTCAGGAGACCGGGTCGCGCTTCTTCTTGATCTTCTTCTCGCGCCGCTCGGTGTCCTCGCCGCCGTCGCTGACCAGCCGGTTCAGCTCGCTGCGGATGAAGTCGCGGGTGGCGAGCTCGCCGACGGCCACGCGGAGCGAGGCCAGCTCGCGGGCGAGGTACTCGGTGTCGGCGCGGTTCTGCGCCGCCCGGGCGCGGTCCTCCTCGGCCTGCACGCGGTCGCGGTCGGCCTGCCGGTTCTGCGCCAGCAGGATCAGCGGGGCGGCGTAGGCGGCCTGGGTCGAGAAGGCCAGGTTGAGCAGGATGAAGGGGTAGGGGTCCCACCGCAGCTGGACGGCGAACACGTTGAGGCTGATCCAGACGACGACGAGGATCGTCTGGACGGCCAGGAACCGCCCGGTGCCCAGGAACCGCGCGATGCCCTCGGCGAACTGCCCGACGGCGTCGGGGTTGAGCCGCAGGAAGCTGCCGAACCGGCGCGCGCCACCGCGGGGGACGTCGAGCCGGGGACCGTCAGCCACGGCGGGCCCGTTCCCGCCAGTCCTCGGGCAGCAGGTGGTCGAGGACGTCGTCGACGCTCACCGCGCCGACGAGCCGGCCCTGGGCGTCGACCACGGGCGCGGCCACCAGGTTGTAGGTGGCGAAGTAGTGGGTCACCTCCGCCAGCGGCGCCTCGGGTCGCAGCGGCTCGAGGTCGTCGAGCACCCCGCTGACCAGCGTCGACGGGGGCTCGCGCAGCAGCCGCTGGATGTGCGCCAGCCCCAGGTAGCGGCCCGTCGGTGTGGCCGACGGCGGCCGGCAGACGTACACCTGGCTGGCCAGCGCCGGGGTGATCTCCTCTTCCCGGACCCGGGCGAGCGCCTCGGCGACGGTGGCGTCGGGGGCGAGGATGACCGGCTCGCTGGTCATCATCCCGCCGGCGGTGTCCTCCGAGTACTTGAGCAGCTGGCGCACCGACTCGGCCTCGTCCGGCTCCATGAGCTCCAGCAGCCGGTCGCGGTCGACGTCGTGCAGCTCCGACAGCAGGTCCGCGGCGTCGTCGGGGTCCATCTCCTCGAGGACGTCGGCCGCCCGGCGCTCCTCCAGGGTGCCCAGGATGGTGATCTGCTCGGCCTCGGGGAGCTCGCCCAGGACGTCGGCCAGCCGCTCGTCGTCCATCGCCTCGGCGACCTCGTGCCGGCGCTTGATCGGGAGCTCCTGGAGCGCGTGCGCCATGTCCGCGGCGTTCAGCTCCCGGTAGGTGGCGATCAGCGTCTCGGCGCCCTGGCCGGCCGGCGACAGCGCCAGTCCGGTGACCTCGTCCCACTCGAGCTGGTGCAACTGCCCGCGCCGGCCGATGCGGCCGGGCTCCTGGACGGCGACCCGGGACAGCAGCCAGTCACCGGTGCGGGTCTGCTCCATGCCGGCGTCGACGACCGTGGCGGGGCGACCGGACTCGTTGATCGTCACCTGCCGGTCGAGCAGCTCGCCGAGCACGAGGGTCTCGCCGGCCCGCTGCTCGAACCGCTTGAGGTTGAGCGTGCCCGACGCCAGCATCACCGCCCCCGGGTCCAGCGCCGTCACCCGGCCCATCGGCACGAAGATCCGCCGCCGGGCGACGACCTCGACCACCAGGCCGAGGACGCGGGGGCAGGCGGTGCCCACGCGCAGCCCGACGACGACGTCGCGGACCTTGCCGATCCGGTCGCCGTTGGGGTCGAACACCGTCAGCCCGGCGAGCCGGGAGACGTACGCCCTGGTCGCCGTCGTCACCGAATCTCCTCGCTGCCCGGAGGCGCCCCCAGCTCGTCGGCCCCGCGACCCACGGCTCCCGTCCTTGCGAGCCCTCGCAAGCGCGGTCTCGGCGAAGGCTACCGTCGGGGCCGTGACTGCCCCGGTTGCGCTGGAGTACGAGGTCGTCGACGTGTTCGCCCCGCGGGCGTTCGCCGGGAACCCGCTGGCCGTGGTCTTCGACGCCGACGAGCTCACGACGCAGCAGTGCCAGGCCCTGGCGAACGAGTTCCAGCTCTCGGAGACCTCGTTCCTGTGCGCCCCCACGGAGCCCGGCGCCGATTACCGGGTGCGGATCTTCACGCCCTACGCCGAGCTGCCCTTCGCCGGCCACCCGAGCGTCGGCGCGGCGCACACCCTGGTCCGCACCGGGCGGCTGCCGGCGGGGACGCTGCGCCAGGAGTGCGGCGCCGGGGTGCTCGACGTGGTGGTGGACGACGGCGGCGCGACGCTCTCCGGTGGCCGGCCGACGCTGCAGGACGGGCCCGCACCCGCTGCGCTCGCCGCGGCGCTCGGGCTGGACGCGGCCGACGTCACCGGGGTCCCGTCCGACGTCGCCGGCTGCGGCCTGCCCTTCGGTTACCTGTCCGTGTGCCCCGACGCGGTCGATCGGGCCGAGCCCGACCGGGTGGCCCTCGCCGGGCTCGCCGTCGGGGAGGGCGTGTCGGTGCTGTCCTGGGACGGCGCGACCGCGACCGCCCGCGCGCGCGTCTTCGCCCGCGACCTGAACTGGGGCGAGGACCCGGCCACCGGCTCCGCCGCCCTCGGCGCGGGGGTGTGGCTCGTCGAGAGCGGTCTGGTGGCCGGGGACGGGACGACGTCGTTCACCGTGCGGCAGGGCGAGCGGATGGGGCGCCCCTCGGTCCTCGGGTGCACCGTCACCGCGGCCGGCGGGCGGGCGGTCGCGACCACCGTGCGCGGAGCCGTCGTCCCGGTGGCGAGCGGCCGGATCCGGGTGCCGTCCTGAGCGCGCCCGCCCCGGCGTCCTCCGCCTGGGCGCTGCACCGCCCGGGGAGCCGGGACGTCGGGCTGCTGTCCCTCGCCGTCATCGGCGTCTCGCTGTCGGCGCCGCTGACCGCGATGGTCACCGCGCCGATGCTGGCGCTGGCGTTCTGGCGCAACGCGGCCGGCGCGGCCGCGCTCGTGCCGGTGCTGCTCACCCGCGAGCGCGCCACGCTGGCCGGGCTGCGGGCGCGGGACCTGCGCAGCTCGGTCGTCGCGGGGCTCTTCCTCGCGGCGCACTTCGCCGCGTGGCTGCCCAGCCTGTCGATGACGACGGTGGCCGCGTCGGTCGCGCTGGTCACCACCACGCCGATCTGGACGGCGCTGGCGGCCCGGATCGCCGGGGTGCGGCTGCCGGCCGCGGTCTGGTGGGGCCTGCTCCTGGCGTTCGCCGGCGTCGTGCTCATCGTCGGGGTGGACGTCACGGTGAGCGCCGAGGCGCTGGCGGGCGACGCGCTGGCCCTGCTCGGGGCGATCTGCGCCGGCGGGTACGTGCTGGCCGGAGCGCGCGCCCGCCGCCGGCTGGCGACCTCGGCCTACGCCGTCGTCTGCTACTCCGTGTGCGCCGTCGTGATCGCGGTCGCGGCGCTGCTCGTCGATGCCCCGCTGGCCGGGTTCGAGGCCCGGGACTGGTGGCTGATCGCGGGCATCACCGTCTCCGCGCAGCTGTTCGGGCACACGCTGCTCAACCTGGTGCTCTCGTCGGTGGGCCCGACCGTCGTCAGCCTCGCCGTCCTGCTCGAGGTGCCCGGCGCGCTGCTGTTCGCGCTCGTCCTGCTCGGCCAGGTGCCGCCGCTGCTGGCGCTCCCCGGTGTCGTGCTGGTGGTGGCCGGGGTGGCGCTGGTCGTGCGGGCCGGCCGGCCGCAGACGCTGGTGGAACCGGGTACCTGAGGAGGGCGCCGGCGCCGGTGATCAACGCCGCTGTGTGGGTCGCGGCGGCCGTCGTTACCCTCCGGTAGCCGAACTTTCCGACCCTCTCGCGGAGGCACCGTGGCCGAGCTCCGATCCCGTCGTTCCAACCTGGCCGTCCCGGGCAGCAACCCCCGGTTCCTGGAGAAGGCCAAGGGCCTCCCCGCCGACCAGGTGTTCCTCGACCTGGAGGACGCCTGCGCGCCGCTGGCCAAGCCCGGCGCCCGCAAGAACATCGTCGCGGCGCTGAACGAGGGCGGCTGGGGCGACAAGATCCGCACCGTCCGGGTCAACGACTGGACGACGGAGTGGACCTACCGCGACGTCATCGAGGTCGTCGAGGGCGCCGGCGCCAACCTCGACTGCATCATGCTGCCGAAGGTCGTCGACGCCGCCCAGGTGCGTGCGCTCGACTTCCTCCTCACCCAGATCGAGAAGACCAACGGCCTGCCCGTCGGGCGCATCGGCATCGAGGCGCAGATCGAGACGGCGCAGGGCCTGATCAACGTCAACGACATCGCGTTCGCCAGCGACCGCATCGAGACGATCATCTTCGGCCCCGCCGACTTCATGGCCAGCATCAACATGAAGTCGCTCGTGGTCGGCGCCCTGCACCCGGACTACCCGGGCGACCCGTTCCACTACATCCTCATGCAGATCCTCATGGCCGCCCGCGCCCGCGGCGTGCAGGCCATCGACGGCCCCTTCCTGCAGGTGCGTGACGTCGACGCGTTCACGGAGGTCGCGAAGCGGTCGGCCGTCCTCGGCTTCGACGGCAAGTGGGTGCTGCACCCCGGCCAGATCGACGCCGCCAACGAGATCTACGCGCCGTCGCAGGAGGACTACGACCACGCCGAGCTCATCCTCGACGCCTACGACTGGTACACCTCCGAGGCCGGCGGCAAGAAGGGCTCGGCGATGCTCGGCGACGAGATGATCGACGAGGCCAGCCGCAAGATGGCCCTGGTCATCGCCGGCAAGGGCCGGGCAGCCGGCATGTCGCGGACGTCGTCCTTCACCCCGCCCGAGGACTGAGGCGCCACGACGCGGCGGCTCCGGAGCGATCCGGGGCCGCCGTTCGTCGTTCTCGCTACCTGCGCCAGAACAGGTGGTGGGTCACGCCGCTGGGGCTCGGCACGACCTCGCGGTGGAAGCGGTCGAGCAGGTCGTCCGGTGACTCCCACAGCCGGACGCCGGAGCCAATCGTCACCGGCGAGACCGCCACGTGCAGGGTGTCGACGAGATCGGCGGCGAGGAACTCCCGGATGACGGTGGCGCCGCCACCGAGCCGCACGTCCTTGCCCGCGGCCGCCGCGCGCGCCTGCGCGAGCACCGTTCCCGGGTCGGCGTCCACGAAGTGGAACGTGGTGTCCGAGAGCGTGAACGAGGGCCGGACGTGGTGGGTCATCACGAACACGGGCGTGTGGAAGGGCGGCTCGCCACCCCACCGGCCCTGCCAGTCGAGGTCCTGCCACGGCCCGCGGTGCGGGCTGAATTTGTTGCGGCCCATGATCTCCGCGCTGATGCCGTGGGCGAAGTCGCGGGTGAAGTAGTCGTCGAGCCCGCGGCTGCCCCCGGGTTCGGAGCGGTTCGGGAAGCTCGCGGTGGCGAGGGCCCAGGCCATCAGCTCCCTGGGATCGGCGGAGCCGAACGGCCGCTCGAGGCTCTGATCCTCCCCGGCGCCGAAGCCATCGCTGGAGACCGTGAAGTTCTGCACCCTGAGCAGTTGAGCCACCGTTGCCCCTCTCGTCGTCGGTGGAGGGGGGACCGCTGGAGCGCCCGGAACTCATCGCCGCCAACGGCGAGCGGCGATCAGGGGCCGAAGCCGGTGCTGGTCAGCGCCGCGAACGCGACGATCCAGAGCACGATCATGAGCACGAAGAAGCCGGTGACCAGCCCGCCGACGATGATCCCGGCCAGCGCCAGGCCGGCCCCCTCCTCGCCGGTCTCGCGGATCTGCCTGCGGGCGATGACGCCGAGCACCAGCCCGACGGGCGCGAAGACGAAGGCCATGACCAGGGCGAGGATCGCCAGGGTGTTGGTCGGCCGGCCCCACTGCGGCGGGCCGTACCCGGGCGGCGGGCCGTAGCCGGGCGGACCGTAGGGCTGCCCGTAGCCGGGCGGTGGGCCGTAGCCGGGCGGTGGGCCGTAGCCGCCCTGCGGCGGGTCGTCACGGTTGGTCACCGCCGCACGCTAGCCCGCGCCGGTCTCCTCCGGCTCGACCACCGCGCCCTCGCCCGGCATCCCCCGCTCCCGGCTCCGCGGCGCCCCGCCGCGCGGCCACTCCCGGAAGCGGGTGAACGCGATGGGGAGCCCGCGGGCGACGGTCAGGTCGGCGCTGTCCATGGCCTGCAGGTGCAGGTGCGGCTGGGTCGAGTTGCCGGAGTTCCCGCACTCGGCCAGCGGCTGGCCGGCGTAGACCTCGTCGCCGACCGCGACCTGCAGCGAGCCGGCCCGCAGGTGCGCCAGCGCCACGAACCGGCCGGGCGCCGGCAGGGCGATGACGACGTGGTTGCCCGCGACGGCGGGGACCCCCTGGCGCAGCCGCCCGGCCTGGCCCAACACGTAGCCGAGCAGGGCGACCTGGGAGCGGCGTGCCCCGTGGTCCGGCTCGCCGTCGTGCACGTGGACGACGACGCCACCGGCCGGGGCGAGGACCGGCCGGCGGAAACCCACGAAGCGCTCCGGCGGTTCGACGGCCAGGAGCGTCCGCCAGTCGCGGGTGGCGGCGGACCGGTGCCGGTCGTCGACGGGGACGAAGTCGACGGCGTACCGCTCGCCGAGCACGTCGACGCCGTGGGACGGCACCCGTCGCGCCGGGCTGTTCTGCGTCAGCCAGCGGCCGCGGAACGGCAGGGCGAGCTCCACCTCGGGCGGCCCGCCGACCGGCGCCGATGCCTCGGCCATGCCGCCGAGCGTAGGGGGCGGGCGGGTCGCGCTCGCCGGTCCGCCGCGCGCGGGAGTGACCGAGCGCACGCAGAGCCGGGGGACCGGGTGCCCCATACTCACCGGTAACCCGGACACCGGCGTCCCCGAGGAGCGAACCTGTGACCCGTCTGGCCCAGACCGCCGACCTGACCGACATCCAGCGCGAGATCCTGTCGACGGTCAGGAGCTTCGTCGACCGCGAGATCATCCCGAACGCGCAGGAGCTCGAGCACGGCGACACCTACCCGCAGGAGATCGTCGACGGGCTCAAGGAGCTGGGCATCTTCGGGCTGATGATCCCGGAGGAGTACGGCGGCCTCGGCGAGTCGCTGCTCACCTACGCGCTGGTGGTCGAGGAGATCGCCCGCGGATGGATGAGCGTCTCCGGCGTCATCAACACCCACTTCATCGTGGCGTACATGCTCAAGCAGCACGGCACGCAGGAGCAGAAGGAGTACTACCTGCCCCGCATGGCCACCGGTGAGGTGCGCGGCGCCTTCTCGATGTCCGAGCCGGGGCTGGGCTCCGACGTCGCCGGCATCCGCACCAAGGCGGTCAAGCAGGCCGACGGGAACTACGTCATCGACGGCCAGAAGATGTGGCTGACCAACGGCGGCAGCTCCACGCTGGTGGCCGCGCTGGTGCGCACCGACGAGGGCGCCGAGAAGGCCCACCAGAACCTCACGACCTTCCTGGTGGAGAAGCCGGCCGGCTTCGGCGAGGTCAAGCCCGGGCTGACCATCCCCGGCAAGATCGACAAGATGGGCTACAAGGGCGTCGACACCACCGAGCTGGTGTTCGACGGCTACCAGGCGGGTGCCTCCGACATCCTCGGCGGCGAGCCCGGCCGGGGCTTCGCGCAGATGATGGACGGCGTCGAGGTCGGCCGGGTGAATGTCGCCGCCCGCGCCTGCGGCATCTCGATCCGCGCCTTCGAGCTCGCCGTCGCCTACGCTCAGCAGCGGGAGACCTTCGGCAAGCCGATCGCCCAGCACCAGGCGATCGCCTTCCAGCTGGCCGAGATGGCCACCAAGGTCGAGGCCGCGCACCTGATGATGGTCAACGCCGCCCGCCTCAAGGACGCCGGCAAGCGCAACGACGTCGAGGCAGGCATGGCCAAGCTGATCGCCAGCGAGTACTGCGCCGAGGTCACCACGCAGTCCTTCCGCATCCACGGCGGCTACGGCTACTCCAAGGAGTACGAGATCGAGCGCCTCATGCGCGAGGCGCCGTTCCTGCTCATCGGCGAGGGCACCAGCGAGATCCAGAAGACGATCATCAGCCGCGGTCTGCTCAAGGAGTACAAGCTCAAGGGCTGAAACCCGTTGAACGCCTGAGGCCCAGAACCACTTCGGTTCTGGGCCTCTCGCGTTCACTCCTGCGTGCGCGTGTATGCAGGAGCCATGCGTGCAGCGGGAGTGACCGAGTTCGGCGGGCCGGAGGCCCTGCGCGTCGTCGACGTGGAGCCGGAGCCGCTGGGGCCGGGGCAGGTGCGGCTGCGGGTCGAGGCGGCCGCGGTGAGCCCGACCGACACCCACGCCCGCAGCGGCGCCTACGCCGAGCGCGACCCGGTGAAGACCCCGCCGTGGGTGCCGGGCATGGACGTCGCCGGCACCGTCACCGAGCTCGGCGAGGGCGTCGACCACCTGTCCGTGGGTGACCTGGCGATGGGGATCGTCGTGCCCTTCGGGCCCTACGGTGCCTACCGCGAGGACAAGGTGCTGCCGGGCGACTCCGTCGTCCGCGCGCCCGCGGGCGCCACCGCCGTGGAGGCGTCGACCCTGCCGATGAACGGGCTCACCGCGCGGCTGTCGCTGGACCTGATGGCGCTGCGGCCCGGGCAGGTGCTCGCGGTCACCGGCGCGGCCGGTGCCTACGGCGGCTACGTGATCCAGCTGGCGAAGGCCGACGGGCTGACCGTGGTGGCCGACGCCTCCGAGGCCGACGAGGAGCTGGTGCGCGGGCTGGGCGCCGACGTCGTCGTCCGCCGCGGCGAGGACGTGGCGGCGCGGATCCGCGAGCACGTCCCCGAGGGCGTCGACGGGCTGGCCGACGGGTCGGTGCAGGACGAGCAGGTGCTGCCCGCCGTCCGTGACGGGGGAGCGGTGGCCACGGTGCGCGGCTACCGGGGCAACGGCGAGCGCGGCCTGCGGTTCTTCCCGACCCTGGTGCGCAAGGTGGCCACCGACCGGGCGGCCCTCGACCGGCTCCGGCAGCAGGTGAAGGAGGGCGCGGTGACCCTCCGGGTGGCCCGCACCTTCCCCGCCGAGCAGGCGGCGGAGGCGCACCGGGTGCTGGAGGCGGGGGGCGTGCGCGGGCGGCTCGTGCTCACCTTCTAGAGCGACAGGCCCGGTTGCGCGCCGGTCGGGGCGGGCATCTGCGGCGGGACGACCAGCGACGGACGGAGACCCCCGCATGACCTTCTCGATCGTGGCCCGCTGCCCGCACACCGGTGAGTTCGGGGTCGGCGCCCTGACCGCGCTCATGGGGGTCGGCAAGCTCGTGGGGCACGCCTCGCCGGGCGTCGGCGCCGCCGCGTCGCAGGCGTCGATGAACCCCTACCTCGCCATCGACGGGCTGCGGCTCATGGCCGAGGGGCTGGAGGCACCGGCCGCGCTGGACGAGGTGCTCCGCCGGGATCCCGGCCGCGACGTGCGGCAGTGCGGTTTCGTGGACCGCAACGGCTGCACCGCCGCGTGGACCGGGAAGCACACCCTGGACTGGGCGGGGCACATCGAGGACGACGCGGTGGTCGTGTCGGGCAACCGGCTGGTCGGCCGGCACACGCTCGAGGCCGCCCTGGAGGCGTTCCACGCCCACCGCGACCGCGAGCTCGCCGAACGACTGGTGCTCGCCGTGGAGGCCGGCGAGTCGACCGGGGCCGACACGGAGGGTGCCCGCTCCGGTCACGTGCTGGTGCTGGGCACGGAGGCCTACCCCCTCTGGGACATCCGCGTCGACTCGGACAAGGACCCCGCGCTGCGGCTGCGCGAGCTGTTCGAGGAGTACCGCACCGACTTCCTGCCCGAGGTGCAGCGGCTGCCCACCCGCCGCGACCCGGTGGGCGCGGCCACCCGCGACCTGCTGGAGGTCTGACCGGGGAGCGCCGCCCGGGCGGGTGACCCGCGAGCGGGGGGTTGTCCACAGCCGCCGATGGACCGGGACGGCGCCGTCCGCCTACGGTCCCGGCGTGCGCGTCCAGGTCAGCGTCGGGAAGGCCGACGGCACGCTGCTCGACGTCGCCGTCGACGTGGACGACGACCTGCCGGTCGGCCGGGTGGCCGCGGAGCTGGGCCGGGTCGCCGGCCTGCCCGCCGCGGGGGTGTGGCTCGCCGGTGCACGGCTCGACGACGACCAGCCGGTGGGGAAGAGCGACCTCGTCGACGGCGACGTCGTCCACCTGACCGCGCCCGGGGCCGCGTCGGCCGGTCCCCGTCCCCGTGGCTGGCAGCTCCGGGTGCGCAGCGGCCCGTGCAGCGGGCTGGTCGCCGCGCTGCCGATGGGCGAGCACGTGCTCGGCCGCAGCGGTCCGTTCGGCTTCACCGACCGCTCGATGTCCCGCCGGCACGCCCTGCTGCGGGTCGGCGCGGACGGCGCGACGCTGCGCGACCTCGGCTCGGCCAACGGCACCACGGTCGAGGGTGCGCCGGTGCCCGAGGACGACGACGTGGCGCTGGCCCCCGGTCAGGTGGTGCAGCTCGGCGACACCCAGGTGGTCGTCGGGCCGGCCCCCGTCGCCGACGCCGCCGTCGAGCCGGCCGGCCCCGGGGCGCGTGCCTTCGTCCGCGCCCCCCGACTGCTGCCGTCGGCGCCCGACGTGCGCATCCAGCTGCCGAGGGAGCCGGCGACGCGGGAGCCCCGCCGCTTCCCGCTGGTGATGGTCCTCGCGCCGCTGCTCGTCGGCGTCGTGCTGGCGGTCGTCCTGCGCTCGCCGCTGTACCTGGTGTTCGCCGTCGCCGGCCCGGTGGTGATGATCGGCAACGCCGTGGCCGACCGCCGGCAGGGCGCCCGCGAGGAGCGCCGGGTGCGCGAGGAGCACGCCCGGGAGCTCGCCCGCGCCCAGGCGCGGATCGAGCGCGCCGTGGCCGAGGAGACCGCCCGCCGGCGCGACGCCCACCCCGACCCGGCGACCGCGCTGCTCACCGCCGTCCTGCCCGGCCGCCGGCTGTGGGAGCGGCGCCGCACCGACCCCGACGCCCTCGACCTGCGGCTGGGCGCGGCCGACCTGCCCGCCCGCGTGGTGGTCACCGACCGGTCGGGGGGCGACGAGCCGCCGCAGCAGCGCGAGGTGCGCGCTGTGCCCGTCGTGGTGCCGCTCCGCGAGGCCGGTGTCGTGGGCCTGGCCGGCCCGGCCGGCCCGCTGGCCGGACTGCTGCGGTGGGTGGTGCTGCAGCTGGCGGTCACCCATCCGCCGCGCGACCTGGCGATCACGCTGCTCACCGCACGCGGCCGCACGGACTGGAACTGGGTGCGCTGGCTGCCGCACGCCCGGTCGGCCGACGGCGAGGGCCCGGTCGCGTTCGTCGGGAACGACACCGGGACGGTGGCCGCCCGGGTCGCGGAGCTGGCGGAGCTCGTCCGCACGCGCCGCGCCGCGACGCACGGCGGAGGGCGCGTGCTCGCGGAGTCCTTCCGGGCGCACGTGCTCGTCGTCGACGGGTTCCGGTCGCTGCGCGCCAGCCCCGGGCTGGCCCAGCTGCTGCAGGACGGCCCCGCGGTCGGGGTGTACGCCGTCTGCGCCGACGAGGAGGAGCGCTTCCTGCCGGAGGCGGCCACGGCGACCGCCGTCCTCGACCCGGTCGAGGAGGCGTGGCTGGTCGTCCGGCGCAGCGGCCGGGACCCGGTGCCGGACGTGCTGGCCGAGCCGGTGCCCGCGGAGCTGGCCGAACGGGCGGCCCGGGCGCTGGCCCCGTTGCGCGACGTGAGCGCGGAGGAGGACGACGCCGTCCTGCCCGACAGCGTGCGGCTGCTCGACCTGCTCGGGCTCGAGCCGCCCACCGTCGACGGCGTGCGTGCCCGCTGGCAGCTGGCGGGCCGGACCACGCGGGTGGTGGCCGGCGCGGGCCTGCACGGGCCGTTCACCCTCGACCTGCGCACCGACGGCCCGCACGGGCTGGTCGCCGGGACCACCGGGGCGGGGAAGTCCGAGCTGCTGCAGACGATGATCGCGTCCCTGGCGGTGGCCAACCGCCCGGACGCGCTCAACCTCGTGCTGGTCGACTACAAGGGCGGCAGCGCGTTCAAGGACTGCGTGCGCCTGCCGCACACCGTCGGCATGGTCACCGACCTCGACACACATCTCGTCGAACGGGCGCTCACCTCGCTCGGCGCGGAGCTCAGGTACCGCGAGCACCGGCTGGCCGCGGCCGGCGTCAAGGACATCGAGGACTACCTCGACCTGCAGGCGCGCGGACCCGGCGCGCCGCCGCTGCCCCGGCTGCTCATCGTCATCGACGAGTTCGCCTCGCTGGCCCGCGAGCTGCCCGACTTCGTGGCCGGGCTGGTGAGCATCGCCCAGCGGGGGCGGTCGCTGGGCATCCACCTGCTGCTGGCCACCCAGCGGCCCAGCGGCGTCGTCTCGCCGGAGATCCGCGCGAACACCGACCTGCGCATCTCGCTGCGCGTCACCGACGCGGCCGACAGCAGCGACGTGGTCGAGGCGCCCGACGCCGCACGCATCCCGCGGTCCGCGCCCGGCCGCGGCTTCGCCCGGCTCGGGCACGGCGCGCTGGTGCCCTTCCAGGCGGGCCGCATCGGGGGGCGACGTCCCGGCCAGGGCGCCGTGGCCGCGGCGGCGCCGTTCGCCGTCCCGCTCGGCTGGCACCAGCTCGGGTACGCACCGCCGCGGCGGCCGGCGACGGTGGACCGGGCCTCCGACGTCGAGGTCACCGACCTGTCGGTGCTCGTCGACGCCGTCCGCGGCGCGGCGGAGGCCGAGGGCGTGCCCGCGCAGCGCAGCCCGTGGCTGCCGGCGCTGCCCGCACGGGTGCTGGTCGCCGACCTGGCGGACCCGGTCGACGGCCGGGCGACCCGGCTGCCCTACGGGCTGCAGGACCTCCCGGCGACCCAGGAGCGGCGGGTGGCCGTCTTCGACCCCGCGGTCGACGGGCACCTACTCGTCGTCGGCTCACCGAAGAGCGGCCGGTCGCAGCTGCTGCGCACGCTGGCGGGGGCCGTCGGCGCACGCTGCTCGACGGCCGACGTGCACCTCTACGCCCTCGACTGCGGCAACGGCGCGCTGCTGGCGCTGGCCGACCTGCCGCACTGCGGCGCGGTGGTGACCCGCACCCAGACCGAGCGCGCCACCCGGTTGCTCGACCGGCTCGCCCGGGAGCTGGAGCGCCGGCAGCAGGTGCTGGCCGACGGCGGTTTCGCCGACGTGGCCGAGCACCGCCGGTCGGTGCCGCCGGGGGAGCGGCTGCCGCACGTCCTGCTGCTGCTCGACCGGTGGGAGGGGTTCACGCCGACGCTCGGCGAGGTGGACGGCGGCCGGCTCACCGACGTGCTGACGTCCCTCCTCCGGGAGGGGGCCTCCGCCGGGATCTCGGTGGTGGTCACCGGCGACCGGTCGCTGGGGACCGGGCGGCTGTCGTCGCTCACCGACAGCCGGCTGGTCATGCGCCTCGCGGAGCGGGGCGACTACCCGCTGGTCGGTGTGCCCGGTCGGCAGGTGCCCGGGGAGCTGCCACCCGGGCGGGCGGTCACCGTCGACGGCGCGATCGAGACGCAGGTCGCGCTGCTCGCCGCCGACGAGTCGGGGCAGGGGCAGGCGGCGGCGCTCGCCGAGATCGCGAAGGCGGCACACGTGCGCGACGCGATGGTGCCGCGGCCGGCCCGCCCGTTCCGCGTCGACGCGCTGCCCGCGCGCCTGGGCTTCGAGGCCGCCTGGGAGCTGCGCCCGCCCGGTGCCGGCGCCGGGTTCGCCCTGGTCGGCGTCGGTGGCGACGAGCTGGCCGGCACCGGCCCCGACCTGGTCGGGCGGGGGCCCGCGTTCGTCGTCGCCGGGCCGGCGCGCTCGGGCCGGAGCTCGCTGCTGGCCGTGATGGCCGAGTCGCTGCTGCGGCAGGGCACGCCGGTCGTCGTCTGCGCCCCGAAGGCCTCACCGCTGCGAGCCCTGGCCGGCCGGCCCGGGGTGCTGGACGTCCTCGTGGACCCGTCGGCCCCGGCGGAGCGCTGGCGGGAGTTGCTCCACGCCGCACCCGGCCGGCGGCCGGTCCTGCTCCTGGACGACGGCGAGGCGCTGCGGGACTGCCCGGCAGCGGAGGTCCTCCGTGAGGTCGTGCGGGGCGCCGTCCCCGGCTGCGGCCTGGTGCTCGCGGGGAACGCCGACGGCATCTGCACCGGCCTGTCGGGCTGGCAGGTGGAGGCACGGAAGGCTCGGCAGGGGGTGCTGCTGTCGCCGCAGGGGAGTACCGACGGCGACCTGATCGGCGTCCGCCTCCCGCGCGGCGCCGTGGGCGGGCCGCTCCGGCCGGGTCGCGCGCTGCTCCACCTGGGCGACGGCGAGCTGCGGACCGTCACCGTCCCGTCCCCGCCGGGCGCGCCCTGACCCGACCGGCGCCCGCGGGCCCGGGGACGACGACGGCCGCCTCGCGCGGGGCGGGGCGGCCGTCGTCGAGCGGTGTTCAGCGGCCGAGCGCACCGGCCAGCTGGGCGTCGGCCTCGCGGAAGGTGGCGGCGGCCTGGGTGAGGTACTGGGCCATGCCGTCGAGGCCCGCGACCATGTTCCGCGCGCCGGTGGTGAACTCGTCGTACGAGGCGGAGAAGCTGCGGCTGGAGGCGTCGGTGACGTAGCCCTCGGCGACGAGCTGGTCGACGAGGCCCTTGAGCTGGCCGAGCATGCCGTCGATCTCGACCCGCCCATTGGTGAGCCGGCCGGCCGCGTCTTCCATCTGCTGGTAGGTGACGTTGACGTTCGCCATGGTGGGTCCAATCAGGAGGTCCGGGTGCTCCGGGCACGGGCGGATGCGGATACGCGGCGGAACGTAACAGCGGATCGTGGTCGGCCGGGCCGCTTCGCGGGGGCCTGTGGACAACCGTGCGCGGGGGCCTGCCGGAGTCGCGCCGCGGGCCGATGCCCTGTTTGCTGACGGGCGTCGGACCTGCGGAGGGAGCTCGGAATGGTGCACAGGCTCGTGGTCAGCTACGGACAGCCGGCGGACCCGGCGGCCTTCGACGCGTACTACCGGGAGACGCACACGCCCCTGGCGCTGCGGCAGCCCGGCCTGGTGCGGCTGACCTTCGGCAAGCCGGTGTCGCTGGACCCGGCGCAGCCTGCGCCCTACCTGGTCGCCGAGCTCGACTTCGACTCCGAGGAGGCGATGGGGCGGTCCCTGGCCTCGCCCGAGGGGCGGGCGGCCGGGAAGGACCTCGCTAACTTCGCCACCGGCGGCGCCACCTTCGTGCACTTCGACGTGCAGCAGGCGAGCTGAGCCGGTGAACGGTGCGCAGGCGCTCATCCGAACCCTCGTCGGCGCGGGCGTCGACGTCTGCTTCGCCAACCCCGGGACGTCGGAGATGCACTTCGTCGCCGCCCTGGACGACGTGCCGGAGATGCGGGGTGTGCTGACCCTCTTCGAGGGCGTGGCCACCGGCGCTGCCGACGGCTGGGCGCGGATGACCGGCCGGCCCGCCGCGACGCTGCTGCACCTGGGGCCGGGCATGGGCAACGGGCTGGCCAACCTGCACAACGCCCGCCGGGGCAGGGCGCCGGTGCTCAACGTCGTCGGCGACCACGCCCGCTCGCACAAGCGCCTCGACGCCCCGCTGGAGTCGGACATCGACGCCGTCGCCGGAACCTTCTCGACCTGGCTGCGCCGGTCGCTGTCACCCGCCGACGTCGCCGCCGACGCGGCCGAGGCGGTGGCCGCCGTCGCCGGCGGTGGCATCGCGACGCTGATCCTCCCCGCCGACGTGTCGTGGGAGGAGGGCGCCGCCGTCGCCGGACCGCTGCCCGTGCGGCCGCGGCCGCGCGTCGCCCCGTCCGTGGTCGAGGACGTCGCCTCGGTCGTGCGCGCCGACGAACCGGTGGTGCTCCTGCTCGGCGGCGACGTCATGACCGAGCAAGGCCAGCTGGCCGCCGCCCAGGTCGCCGCGGGCACCGGTGTGCGGCTGATGGTGGAGACCTTCCCGGCCCGGTCGGCGCGCGGTGCCGGCCTGCCCGACCTGCACCGGCTGCCCTACCCGCCCGAGATGGCGATGGCCGCCCTCGCCGGCACCCGCCACCTGGTGCTCGCCGGCACCACCGCGCCCGTGCACTTCTTCGGCTACCCCGGGGTGCCCGGCCACCCGGTGCCCGAGGACTGCGCGGTGCACGTGCTCAGCGCCCCGGGGGAGGACGGCGTCGCCGCGCTGCGGGCGCTGGCCGATCTCGTCGCGCCGGACGCGAAGCCCGAGGTCGCGGAGTTCGAGCGACCGGAGCTGCCCACCGGCGAGCTGACCCCGCGGACGATGGCCGCGGTCGTCGGTGCGCTGCTGCCCGAGGACGCGATCGTCGTCGACGAGGCGCTCACCTCCGGTGCGGGGCTCACCGAGATGACCTCGGCCGGCCCGCGGCACGACTGGCTGTCGCTCACCGGCGGCGCGATCGGCGACGGGCTGCCGATGGCGCTGGGTGCGGCGGTGGCCTGCCCGGACCGGCCGGTGATCGGCATCCAGGCCGACGGCAGCGCCATGTACACGATCTCGGCGCTGTGGAGCTACGCCCGCGAGCGGGCCGACATCACGACGATCGTCTGCGACAACGGCTCGTACGCGATCCTCGAGCACGAGCTCAGGCGGGTGGGTGCGGCCAACGACGGCGAGCGGGCCCGGCAGCTGCTCGACCTGGGCGGCCCCCGCCTGGACTTCGTGGCGATCGCGCAGGGGATGGGCGTGCCGGCGAGCCGCGCGACGACCGCCGAGGAGCTGGCCGATCAGCTGCGGCGGGCGCTGGCGGAGCCCGGCCCGCACCTCATCCAGGCCGTCCTGCGCTGACGCCGTCCGGGGGTGGGGTACCGGTCCGTCACCCGGATGGAGTACACAGAGGCGCTCCGCTGTGATGAGCAGCACAGTGCCGACGAAGGAGTCGTCCCTTGTCCCTGCACCGCAACCGGTTGGCCCCCCTCGCTGTCGCGGCGGGCGTGGGTCTTGGTGTGTTCACCGTCGGGGGCCCGGCCCTCGCCGCCCCCCCGTCCTCCGACGAACAGGTGTCGAACCCGGACTGGCAGCCGGTCCAGCAGTCGCCGAAGGAGCCGGTCTACAACCTGCGCTGGACGGTCGCCGACCCGCGCTACGACTACGCCGGTGAGACCGCCGGGCAGGAGTTCGTGCCGCTGACCGACGAGGCCGGCAACCCGATCAGCAAGGTGCTCTACGGCACCGACCGGGGTTCGGCCTACCGCATCGAGGTGCCGCTGGACTGGAACGGCGACGTCGTCTTCTGGGAGCACGGCTACCGGGGCACCGGCACCACCGTCTACGTCAGCGACCCCAGCTACGACCTGCGGCGCACCTACGTCGAGAACGGCTTCGCCTGGGCGGCCTCCTCCTACGGCGAGAACCGGTACGACATCGAGGCCGGTGCGCTCGCCACCGAGCGGCTGGCGCGGATCTTCGACGCGCGGGTCGGGCGGGCCGACCAGCGGTATCTGCAGGGCGTCTCGATGGGCGGGCACGTCATCGGCACGCTCCTGGAGCGCGACCGCGGCGTCGAGTGGGACGGCGCGGCCCCGATGTGCGGGGTCATGGGTGACTACGAGCTCTACGACTTCTTCCTCGACTACAACCTGCTGGCGCAGACCCTCGCCGGGGTGGACGCCTACCCGTTCCCCTCGCAGTCGGAGTACTTCGCCGAGGTCGTGCCGCAGATCAAGGCCGCGCTCGGCACCCCGACGACGCCGACCCCGGTGTACGAGGGGCTGACCGAGGAGGGCGAGGTCTTCCGCGACAACATCACGGCGATCACCGGCGGCGAGCGCCCCGGTGACGACGAGGCCTTCGGCTACTGGGAGGGGCAGAACTTCGTCTACGGCGTCGTGACCAACGAGCCCAGTGGCCTCGCAGGAGTGCTGCCGGGTGCGGTGTGGAGCAACGTCGACACCGACTACCCGGTCGACCACACCTTCGACGACGGCACGACGCTCGACCAGCGCGTGGAGCGGGTGGCTCCGGCGCCCGGGACGCGGAGCACCTACCTCTCGGTCCCCGTCCCGGCGATCACCGGGGACATCGACGTCCCGGTGCTCTCCTCGCACACGCTCGGTGACTACTACGTGCCGTTCTCCATGGAGCAGCACTACGCGCGCGACGTCGCCGCGCAGGGCAACGCAGATCTGCTGGTCCAGCGGGCGATCCGGGCCGCCGGGCACTGCGAGTACACGGCCGAGGAGGCGGCCGACCAGTTCCTCGACCTGGTCGACTGGGTGGAGAACGGCGTGACGCCGGCCGGCGCCTCGGTGCTCGACCCCGAGGTCGTCGCCGACCCGAACTACGGGTGCGAGTTCACCACCCCGGTGCGCACCGGCACGCGGGCCTTCTACGAGGAGTGCCCGGCGCCGGGCGCCGGGGGCTGACCCGCAGCACGCCTGACCAGTGAGGGCCCTCCTCCCCGCACCGGGGAGGAGGGTCCTCCGCCGTGCCGTGCGCCCGCGGGCCCGGCGCGACCGCCCCCGGGTGGCCGGCGTCCGGCGGCGCTGCCTAGATTGCCGGGGAGTGGACGGCGGAGCGGAACCGGAGCCAGGACCCGCCGCACCCCGCCCGTCCCGGCGGCTGGTCACCGATCCCGTCTTCGGGCCCTACTGGGCCGGCAAGCTGCTGGCCAACGTCGGCATCTGGATCCAGAACATCGCCAGCGCGGCGCTGGTCTGGCAGCTGACCGCGTCGGCGTTCCTCGTCGGGCTGGTCAGCTTCGCCCAGTTCGTGCCGCAGCTGGTGCTGACCCCGGTGAGCGGCGCGATGGCCGACCGGGGCAGCCCGCGCCGGCAGATCCTGCTCGGCCGCGTGCTGTGCGCGCTCGGCGCCACGGTCCTGTCCGGCTGGGTCCTGCTCACACCCGATGTAGCCGACGTGCCGCCGTGGGTCGTGATGGTCTCCGCGCTCGTCGTCGGCATCGGGTTCTCCGTCGGTGGCCCGGCGATGCACTCGCTGCTCCCGTCGCTGGTGCGCCCGGGCGAGCTGCCCCGGGCCGTCGCCCTGGACAACCTCACGCTGTCGGTGGGTCGTGCGGTCGGGCCGGCCGTGGGCGGCGTCGTGGCCGCCACCGCCGGGTACGGCATCGCCTTCGGCCTCGCGGCGGTCGGCCACGTCGTCTTCCTGCTGGCGGTGTTCCGGCTCCGCACGCCGGGTGCCGCCACCGCCCCGGGCCCGCGCCTGTCGGTCGGCGCGGGGATCCGCTACCTGCGCACCGACCCGGTGGTGGGCGTCCTGCTGCTCGGCATCACCGCGGTCGGGATCGGCGCCGACCCCGCCGTCACGCTGGGCCCGGCGCTGTCCGACCGGCTCGGCGGCGGCCCGCAGCTGGTCGGCCTGCTGGCCTCCGCCTTCGGCGTCGGCGCGCTCCTGGGCTTCGTGGTCCACGCCGGCCTGCTCCGCTTCCTCGACCACGCGCGGCTGGCGACCACCGGTCTGGTGCTGCTGGCACTGTCGGCGGTCGGGCTGGCGCTGGCCGGGAGCGAGGCCGCCGCGGTGACGGCCTTCGCGGTGGGCGGGGTCGGGATGACGCTGGCCATGAACGGCGTCACCACGTTGCTCTACGACCGCGTCCCGCGCGAGTACATCGGCCGCATCATGGCGCTCTGGCTGGTCGGGTTCGTCGGTTCGCGGCCGCTGGCCGCGGCGCTCAACGGCGCGCTCACCGACCTGGTGTCGGTCGTCGCCGCCCTGCTCGCGACGGCGGTGTTCGTGCTGGGCGTGGCGGCCGTGTGCCGGCCGTCGGTGCTGCGGCGCCCCGCCCCGGGGCGGTGAGGGCGGGCATCATCGGGCGGGTGGTCCGGTCGGTACTGGTGAGCGTCGGTGCGGTGGTGCTGCTGCTCGTGGTCGTGGTCGGCCTGCTGTGGGTGTTCCAGCGCAACCTGGTCTACCTGCCCGACGACGGGCCGGCGCGCCCGGTCGAGGTCGCCCTCCCCGGTGCGCGGGAGGTCGCCCTTACCACCGGGGACGGGCTGGAGCTCGCCGGCTGGCACCTGCCGGCCGAGCGCGACGCCGCGCCGACGGTTCTCGTGGCCAACGGCAACGGTGGCTCCCGGGACGTGCGCGCTCCGCTCGCGCGGGCGCTCGGCGAGGCCGGGCTGGGGGTGCTGCTGTTCGACTACCGGGGCTACGCCGGCAACCCGGGGAGCCCCACCGAGGAGGGGCTGGCGTCCGACGTCCGCGCCGCCCGGCAGTTCCTCGTCGACGAGGGCGTCGCCCCCGACCGGCTCCTCTACTTCGGGGAGAGCCTGGGGGCCGCCGTCGTCACCGAGCTGGCCACCGAGCACCCACCCGCCGGCCTGGTGCTGCGCTCGCCGTTCGTCGACCTGCCGTCGGTGGCCGCGGAGCACTACCCGGTCCTGCCGGTGCGGGCGCTGCTGCATGACCGGTTCCCGGTCGCCGAGCGGATCGCGGGCGTGGACGTGCCCACCACGGTCGTGCTGGGCACCGAGGACTCGATCGTGCCGCCGGAGCAGAGCCGCGCCGTGGCCGAGGCGGCCGCCCGGCTGCACCGCCTGGTCGAGGTGCCCGGCGCGGACCACAACGACCGGGTGCTGCTCGACGGGGATGCGCTGGTCGACGCCGTCGTAGAGCTGGCCGAGCACACCACCGGCTGGTCCCGGCCGTGACCCGGCCGGGTACGGCGCCCGTGGTGCGGGTACGGCGGCCAGCACCGGACCACGGGGAGGAGCAGAGGTGGCTGATCTGGCGGGGCGGTCGACCCGCGAGGTGTTCGAGGACCACCTCCGGCTGGCCGCGGCCGGCGATCTGGAGGGAGACCTCGCCCGCAACGTGGCGGAGGACGTCGTGGTGCTGTGCGGCCGCGGCACCTTCCGCGGGCACGACGGCGTCCGGGAGCTGGCCCGGCAGCTGATGGACGAGGTGCCGCACGGCCGCTGGAACTACGTGACCCGACTGGTCGAGGGCCGCATGGCCTACCTGGAGTGGACGGTGGACGAGGGCCCGACGCGCGTCCGCGACGGCGCGGACTCGTTCCTCGTCGAGGCCGGCCGGATCCGTGCGCAGACCATCCACTACACGGTCGAGGACGAACACGGCACCGTGCTGGTGCAGCGGGACGGGAGCCGCCCCGGCTGACCGGCGCCGGGGCCCGTCGCGGCCGGGGTCCGTCCCCCGGGCTCAGACGGCGGTGGCGAAGACGACGACGTTGTCCCGGTAGCTGCGGGCGTCCTCGTCGAACGGCCCGCCGCAGGTGATCAGGCGCAGTTCGGGACCCTCGGCCTGCCGGTAGACCGCGTCGGTGGGGAACTCGGTCTTGGGCCAGCGGCCCACGCCGTCGACGACGAACGCGTGGACGGTCCCGTCCGCGGCGGTGAGCTCGATGCGGTCACCGGGCGCCAGCTCACCCAGCCGCCAGAACGCGCCCGGGCCCTCGTAGGAGTCGACGTGCCCGGCGAGCACGGCGGCGCCGTCGGCACCGGGGGCAGGGCCGCCCGACCACCACCCGACCTGGGCGGGGTCCTCCGGCACCTCGAGCCGGCCCCGCTCGTCGAGCCCGAGGTCGACCAGGTCGACCTCCAGGTCCAGCGACGGGATGAGCAGGCCGGCCGGGCGGGCCACGGCCGGGGCGGGTTCGCGGGGCTCCGGGACAGCGGGGGCCCCCGGCGTGGCGGTCACCTGCCGGACGTCGGAGACGTCGCGGGTGAGCGGCGGCTGCGGGGCGGCCGTCGGGGAGACCTCGAGCCAGGCGCTGCCCCCCAGCAGCGCCAGCCCGGTCAGGGCCAGGGCCACCGGCGCGGTGCCCGTCCGTCGGGCACCGCGCCGGCGGTCGGCGTGGGTGTCGGTCACCCGTGGCGGCGCCGGACGCCCAGGGCCACGCCGCCCAGGGTCAGGGCTGCACCCGAGGCCCCGAGCGCGATCAGCGCCGGGTCGGTGCCCGCGCCGCCGCCGAGACCGGCGTCGACCCCGCCGTCGGGCACCGGGTCGAACGGCACCTGGGGCTGGTCGCCCTCGATGGTGAGCGGCGCCCTGAGCACGGTGCCGCCCTCCGGGCAGGGCACGCTGACCTCACCGGTGGCCGAGGGCGCCCCCGCGGGGATCGTCACCGATCCCTCAAAGCTGCCGTCCTCGGCGAGGGGCACCCGGCCGAGCAGGCCGCCCTCGAAGCCCCGGCCGGCGAGGACGGCGACATCCTCGTCCTCACCGGCGCTCTCGCACTGGCCGGAGACCTGGATGCTCCCGCCGTCCTGGACCGTCGACGGCTCCACCGTCAGCGTCTCGTGCTCGTCCGCCGCCGCGACCCCGGGCAGCGAGAAGGCGACCACCGCCGCCAGGAAGGTCCCTGTACCGATCATCTTCCGCAACGTGCAACCTCCATCGTCGTGTCGATCTCGGACTGCACCCCGATGCTGGCCGAACCTGTGGATCACCGCACATCGGGCCGCTGACCTGCGTCGTCGCGCGGTGGTCACCCGACCGGGTGCTCTTCGGCCGATCGGGCCGATCCCTGTCCACAGATCGACTGACGTCACCCCCGCGGACTGGCCCGTTTCCCTACAGTCCGCACCGATTCGACGACTGCTCGACGGCTCGACGGGGGATGGCGTGCCGACTGCTCTGGACGTCGTGGACGGCGAGGTCCGCGAGCTGATCCGCCGGCGTGGGCTGGACCCGTTCACCGACCCGGGCCCGGTGCG